>CAZXJW010000120.1:2793-8642 GCA_964641005.1 uncultured Rhodocyclaceae bacterium | reverse complement strand
GAGGGGCAGCCCCGCCGGCGAGCGCGCGCCGCAGCGCACCCCTCCCGATCCCCAGTTCCGCATGGGATGGCAGGACGGGCTTTACGCCTGCCGCCCGAAAAAGTGAATCGCCCGGCCCGCGCCCGCTGGCTGTGAAGCGTCAACAGCTCGTTGCGGGGGTCCATCCGGGCGTGACGTGAGAGGAAGGACGGCAACACCCGGCCGGTGCGGTACGGCCCTCAAACCGTGGCCACCGGAGTGACCGGCGAGCCCACCGCGCCCGGAAGCCGAAGGGGCGGCGCCGTGAGGAGGAAGCGGTTGCGACGGTGGACTCGCAGCCACGCCGCGAGATCCCTCAACCACCACAACTCGCCAAGCGGAACCCCCAGCTTGAACAGGCAGTGCTGGTGCAGCGGCAGGTGCGCGGAGGCGCCCGGCACGTCGCGCGGCGGGTAGAACTCCACCGCGTAGTTGTCGGCGCAGATGGCGGCGATGCCGCTGTCGGTGATCCACTGCAGCAGGGCCTCGTCGCGGCCGTCCAGGCCCATGGCGATGGCGTCGAGCCGGGCTGCATCGGGCTGGCGGTTCATGGCGAGGACTTCGTCGGTGAAACCGGTGCGCATCACCAGCAGGTCACCGGGCTCCACCTCCACGCCGTCGGCCTCCAGAACGCGCATCAGGTCGGCGTGGGACAGCGCCCTGCGGCCAAGCCCGAAGTGGTGCAGGAAATCCACCATCACGGCTCGCCCCTGGATGGGCGTGGCGGCGAAGTTGGCGATGGAGAGCCTGAGCGCGCCCATGTGCTCGCCGCAGGGCTCCTCGCCGTGGTCGTGGTGCACCACGGGACCCACCACGTCCACGTTGGCCCGGAAGCCGTTGTAGTAGACCATCTCGGGCACGCCGTCGCCGTCGGCGTCGAACCAGGCCCCCACGTGGGCGAGCGAGTCCCACTGGGTGCTGTACTGGAGCGTGAGCTGCACCTGGTCGTCGCTCACCACGTCGGTGCTGTGCCCGTCCGCCTTGCGCAGCGGGAAGTTCATGTTGGGCTTGCCCATGCGCTCGGTGGGCTCGAGGCGCGGCGGGCCGCGGCGCGGATTGAGCACGCGACCGCCAGGATAGTCCAGCGGCATGGACAGGCAGAAGCTCAGTCCTTCGCGGACCTCAGCCACCCCCTGGCGGACCTTCTCGGGGGTGAGCAGGTTGATGCGGCCCAGTTCGTCGTCGGGCCCGAAATCGCCCCAGTTGGATCCCGGCGGCCGCTGCCGCCAGCGCGGATTCGACATGTGAGGCTCCCCCCTCGCGGATGTGCGCGACGATTCTACGCCGCGACCCCGCGGATCAGAGGCGCCTGGCCTTCCAGTCGCGCAGGATCTCGCGTGCGGCATTGTGGCCGGGGATGCCGGACACCGCGCCCCCGGGATGCATGGACGATCCGCAGATGTAGAGCCCGTGCACCGGAGTGCGGTAGTCCGCGAACCCCGAGACCGGACGCTGGAAGAACAGCTGGTCCGGCGCCAGTTCGCCGTGGAAGATGTGGCCCTGGGGCAGCGCGACGATGCGCTCCAGGTCCTTGGGCACCAGCAGCTGCTCGGCCACGATGTCGCCGGAGAACCCCGGCGCGAACTCCTCGATCACGCCGATCACGGCGTCGCGGAACGCGCCCCGCTGCGCATCGTCCCATTCCCCGTCGCGAAGCTCGTAGGGCGCGTGACCGCCGTAGAGGTTCACCACGTGCCTGCCCGCCGGCGCCAGGGTGTCGTCGACGATGGTGGGCGTCACGGGCGTGATGAAGGGACGGCGCGACCAGCGGCCGTACTTGGCGTCATCGTAGGCGCGCTCCAGGTACTCCACGTCGGGCGCGATGTGCATGTAGGTGGGGTAGTCCAGCGTCCCGAGCGCGCCTTCGCGCCGCATCCGCTCGAGCATCAGCCACTGGGGCGGGCGTTCGCAGGCGATGTTCATCTTGAAGGCCGTGGAGAAGGTCCGGTAGCCGCGCGCCTCGCGAAGCACCTCGGGGGGCAGCACCGCGGGGTCGAGCAGGTCGAGGTAGAGGTTGCGGGCGCTCGCGTTGCTCACGATGGCACGCCCCCGGTACTCCTCGCCGGTGGTCGTGCTCACGGACACGGCCCTGCCCTGCCTGACGCGGACCTCGCGGATCTGCGCGCCCGTCACGATGGTGGCGCCGCGCTCGCGGGCCGCGGCCGCGAGCGCCTGGGTGATGGCGCCCATGCCGCCACGCACGAATCCCCAGCCGGCCGCCCCTTCGTTCTCCCCCATCAGGTGGTGCAGGATGACGTAGGCCGAACCCGGCGTGCGCGGGCCGGCGAAGGTGCCGATGGAGGCGTAGTAGGCCAGCACCGCCATGACGCGCTCGTCCTCGAACCACTCCCGCAGGTAGTCGTAGGCGCTCATGGTGAGCAGGTCCACCAGGCGGTACAGGCGCCGCCCGACCCGCCGGTACTTCCAGGCGAAACGCAGCGTCTCCTTCATGCCGCGCCAGTCGCGGCGCGCCGGGTCCACGGGGGTCTCCCAGAGCAGCTGGCGGACCAGCCGCACCGAGTCGTTGAGATAGGCGTCGAAGGCGGGGTAGGCCTCGGCGTCGCGGCGCGAGAAACGCGCGAAGCTCGCCTGGGTGCGCGCGATGTCCGAGGAGAGCTGGATGTAGTCGTCCCGGGAGACCGGCGAGACGAGCTCGCTGCAGGGCAGAACGGTCAGGCCGTGACGCGCGAGTTCCAGGTCGCCCTGGATCCGCGGGTGCAGCATGCTCATGAGGTAGGAAAAGGTCGAGGCCCGGAAGCCCGGCGTGATCTCCTCGGTGACCGCTGCGCCCCCCACCACGTCCCGACGCTCGAGAACCAGCACCCGCAGGCCGGCGCGCGCGAGATAGGCGGCGCAGGTCAGTCCGTTGTGGCCGGCGCCGATGATCAGGGCGTCGTAGGTCCCGCCAGCCGTCGAGCTCACTTCGCCGGCGTCATCACGATTGCGCACCGGTGCCCGCGCCGCCATGGGCTTCGTCGTCGGCGTACGGAAACCACCAGAAGTCGTGGCTCTTCGCGGCCGGGTCGATCATCACGAACTTGGTGTGCCGGAACTGGTCCAGCCCCTCCGATCCGAGCTGTCGACCGCTTCCCGACAACTTGCGCCCGCCGAAGGGTCCGGCATCGTTGTCGTGAAGCGGCGCGTTCACCCAGACCATGCCGGCCTCGATCTCCTCCACGGCCCGCATCGTCTCGGCGAGATCGCGGGTGTAGATGTTCGCGCCGAGGCCGAAGCGCGACCTGTTCGCGAGCGCGATGGCCTCGTCCAGGTCCTTCACCCGGCACACGGGCGCCACCGGCCCGAAGGGTTCCTCCTGCAGGATGCTGTTGTCGGGTTGCACATCGGCAAGCACCGTCGGTTCGGCGAACCAGCCTTTCGGCAGCCCCGACGGACGCCCTCCGCCGGTGACCACGCGGGCGCCAGCCTTGACCGACCTCGCAAGCACTGCCTCGTAGCGCTCGCGCTGTCGCGCGGACGCCATGGGCCCGAGATCGACGGCCTGGAGTCCGTTGCCGATGCGCAGACGCCTCGCATGACCGGCGAGCGCTTCCACGAACTGGTCGTGGATCGCCTCGTGGACGAAGAAGCGCTCGGCGGAGGTGCACACCTGGCCGCAGTTCAGGTAGGCCGCGAAGGCGGCACCCCGCGCAGCCACGTCCAGCGGCGCCGAGGGCATCACGATGAACGGATCGTTCCCGGAGGCCTCGATGAGGCAGCGCTTGAAGCTCTCGGCACAGTCCCTGGCCACCGCCTGGGCGATGGGCACGCTTCCCGTGAAGGCGACGCCGTGGATGCCGGAGCTGCGCACGAGCCGCTCGCCCACCCGGCCCGACCCTGTCACCACCTGCACCAGGCCGGCCGGCAGCGCCTTGAAGGCTTCGACGAAGCGCAGGGTGGTGAGCGAGGTGTACTCGTGGGGCTTGATCACCACGGCGTTGCCCGTGGCGAGCGCCGCCGCGGCCTCCCAGCACAGCAGCACCAGCGGGTAGTTGAAGGGCAGGATCACGGCAACCGTGCCGAGGGGCTCCTTGACGCTGAACTCGAACTGCCCCGGCACCACGGGACCGCAGACCTTGCCCATGTCATGGCGAGCCGCCTCGGCCAGGTAATCCACCGCCGTGACGCACCACTCCACCTCGTCTGCCGCCTCCTTGTAGGGCTTGCCCATCTCGCGCGTGAGCAGCTCCGCCACCGCGGGCTTGGCGGCCCGGATGCGCCTGGCCACCTCGTGCAGCAGTTCCGCGCGCGTCCGGGCGTCGAGTCGTCGCCACGGCCGCTGGGCCGCGTTCGCCCGGTCCACGGCCCGGTCGACCTCGGCATCGGTGGCATCCGCGATGGCGCCCACCACCTCCTCGGTGGCCGGATCGACGACCTCGATGCGCGTCGTGGCCTCGCTCGGAACATGGGCGCCGTCCAGGAACAGCCGCCCCGTGAGGGTGCGGAAAGCTTCGGTTGCAATGCTCATGAGGTGCCTCCGTCCGCCGGGTCAGCGGATGAACTGGTTCACGAATCCGGCGCCCAGGCCAACCCGGACGTAGTGGTCCCTGGCCGTCTGGATGAGATGGAAGTTGTCCTCGATGAGCGTCACCCGGTCCTGCGCGTCGAGGTAGAGCGTCGGGCCGAGGATGAAGAACACGGTCTGCATCTCGTCGTCGTCGTCCACCGTCAGGGTATGGATCTCTCCTGGCGGCTCCATCACGTAGGCCCCCTCGCGGGCCTCCCACGAGTGTTCGAGGTAGCGCCATCGGCCCTTCAGGACGAAGCCGTGCACGGGCGTGGAGTGCTTGTGCCGCGACAGCACGCCGCCGCGCCGCACGCGCAGCACTTCCCCGTGACCGCCGCCGTTCATGTCGAAGAACAGCGGCCGGAACCACACGTTGGCTTCGAGCTCGACCCAGATGCGCTCGTCCTCCACCGGGTTGACCACCAGTTCCGGCTTCATGCCAAGGTGGGCGAACTGCGGAGGATCGAAGCTCACGTGGGGCGTGCGGGGGATGTCGAGGGGGGTCATGGGCCTGCTCCGGTTGAGGCCGGCGTCACGCGCCGGCGCGAGGACTGCCGAGATTTCGGAATGCGCCGCGGAAGTACAGCAACGGCTCGCCGTCGTCCCGGACCTGGTGGCGCCGGACCTGGCCCAGCACCACCCTGTGATCACCGCCTTCGAAGGTACCGTGGACGTCGCACTCGAAGCTCGCCAGCGCGTGGGCCAGCAACGGGCAGCCCTGCAGGCCCTCCTGCCAGGATGCGCCCTGGAACCGGTCCTCCACCGGCGCCGCGAACTGCCGGGCGAGCCACGCCTGGTCCTCCGTCAGCACGTTGACGCAGAAGTGGGGGTGCTGATCGAGGAAGCGCAGGCTCGCGGCCCCGCGGCGCACGCTGAACAGCACCAGCGGGGGCGCGAGGCTCACGCACTGGAACGAACTCGCCGTGAGGCCGAAGGGCCGTCCGTCGTCGCGCACGCCGGTCACCACCGTGATGCCGGTGGCAAAGCCGCCGAAGGACCGGCGCAGCCGCGCCTCGGACTCCCCGGGCACCGCCACCGACGCCCGCGCCACCCCGGTCACGCCGCGTCGCCCGCGGCCAGGTCGGCGGAAAGGCGCTCGATGATCCGGCGCTTGCCCGCCGCGTCGAGCTTGCCGAGTTCGTTCATGAGCAGCGGTTCGTCCACGCGCTGGTTCCACCAGTCCACGGCGCCGGGCCCGAGGAGCGCCCACTTGCCGATGAGCTGGCTGGTGATCTCGTTGGAAGGCCCCATCAGCCAGCCCGCCTTGGAGTCGCGCACCAGCCGCTCGAGCTCCAGCTCGCGCATGTAGCCACGCCCGCCACAGAGC
>CAZXJW010000120.1:0-2783 GCA_964641005.1 uncultured Rhodocyclaceae bacterium | reverse complement strand
GAGCTGGAGCATCGCGTCGGAGACATTGGACGACAGGCGCGTGGCGAGGAACTTGGCCTCGAATGCCCAGGACGAGAAGCGCGTCCGCGGCGCGGCATCGGGTTGCTTCTCGTAGATCTCCCAGCTGCCGTTCCCGGTGGCATCGTCCAGCGCCCTGGCAAGCGAGTACGCGAACAGCCTCGAGGCCTGGGTGTCCATGAGCGCCTTGCCGAAGCTGTCCTGGATGGTGGTGTAGTCGGCGACCCGCCGGCCGAACTGCGCGTGGGCCCTGCGGGTCACGTGGCGCTTGGCCACGTCCAGGCAGGCGAGCGCCACCCCGTTGTAGGAGCCCGCGTACATGAGCATCGCGAGCGGGTCGATGGCCTCGTCGTTGGAACGCGCGCCGTCACCCGGCCACCCCACGATCCTGTCCTCGGGAATGACCGTGTCGATCTCCACGGGGCCGGACTGGTTGCCGTGCATCCCCATCGCGTCCCACCGGCCAGCCGCGCCACGCACTTCGTCCTTGAAGAAGAGGAACACCGACAGGTCGCTGTAGTCGCCCTTGAAGTCCGGGCTGGTGGTCTGGGAGATGTACCAGTCGGCGTAGCCGCTGGAGGTGGTCCACGCGGCCTTCTTGCGCACGTGCCAGCCGCCGGGCACCCGCTCGGCACCGGAGGTCTTGGGATACCAGAAATGCCCTCCCGTCTCGGGATCCGTGTACGAGGCCGTGCCCACCAGACGGTCACGGTCCATGCGCTCCAGCAGAGACTCGATCGCCGGATTCCCGTGCGCCCGGAACACAAGGCCCGCCACCGCGACTAGGTGCATCATGAATATCAGCGCCGTGGACGGACAGCCGTAGCGGGCGATCGTCTCGGCCACCATCAGCGCACCCACGTGGTTCTCTCCGCGGCAGCCGTACTTGCGGGGCGCGATCATCGCGAGCAGCCGGAGGTCCGCGAGGGCATCCACGCTGGCGCGCGGGTAGGTGTTGTTGCGATCGCACTCGACGGCATTGGGTCTCAGCACCGTGCGGCAGACTTCCATCAGTTCGGCGCGCAGCTCCTTCTGTTCCCGGCTCAGAAACCAGTCGGGATCGAATTCCTCGTCCAGCCCGAAGTACGGCTCGCTGCCCCACATCTTGGTCATCTCGATCACCTGTTCACGGAGTCCGTCGCGACGAGGTATAGCCGCCCCGCCGCCAGCGCGTCTCTCGGGCTGCTGCCCGACTTGTCGCGATCTTGCGCGCGATCACCGGGCGGTCCGGCGTCGCCACTGCAGGGGCGTGCAGCCCGTGCGTCGCCGGAACACCAGGCCGAAATGGCTCTGGCTCTGGAAGCCGGTGCGATGGGCCACCTCGAGCACGGAGAGCCGCGACTCCGCGAGCAGCGTCCGCGCGCGGGCCATGCGCTGCCCGATGAGCCAGTCGTGGGGCGCCATGCCCACCGTGGCCTTGAAGGCCCGGGCGAAGTGGAAGGTGCTCAGGCCGACAAGGCCCGCCAGGACCTGCAGCGTGATCTCGTCGGCGAGGTGGGCGTCCACGTAGGCCTCGAGCCGCTGGCGCTGCCCCGGGGAAAGGGCCGACGGGCGCCGGGCCGTCCTACGCGTGCCACAGTGGCGACGGATCAGGGACAGGGCGAGAAACTGGGCTGCCGAGGCCGCCAGCAGGGCGCCGCCCACGCCGGGCTGGCGCAGTTCATCCGCCAGCACCAGGGCGGTGCGCCTGATCGCCGGGTCTTCGACGGCAAACCTCGTGGGGAATTCCACCGCGCCGCAGCCCGCCTCGCGGGCAGCCTCGGCCACGGCCGCGGGATGAAGGAAGAGATGCACCTCCTCTGTGTGCGGGTCCCAGCGCCATGCATTCGTCTGCCCGGCGGACATCAGGATCAGCTGGCCGCGGCCCTGGCGGGCGCGAACCCGCGCCCCGTCCAGCATGCCCTCCACCTCCACCGGGCCTGCGAGGGTGAGGGAGATGTAGTGCCAGTCGAGTCGCGGCGCATCCCGCAGTTCGGGCGCTTCGTCGAAACGGAAGCGGCCAACTGCAAGGGATGGCCACTCGCGGTAGCTGTGGTCCAAGGCGCCCTGTCCACCCAGCGCGGCGATCCAGGCCAGCGGACTGCCCTGGCCCTCTCCCCCATGGAGCTTCATGTCGCAACACCTCCGGCCGCGCGCTCGACGCCGACGCACGGCACCGATCTGGTGAAAAAAGCAGTTGAACTTTTCACTTGGGTGGAACGATACTCCCTTCATGTTCACCATTTCGCCAACATGCGGCGGGGCTGTCAATGCTCCTCGGCATCCGTCCGTGACGGGGCTTGCCCGGGAGAACTGCCGATGAGCCGCCCGGGCAGCGCGCGACAGGGACATGCCCCCGCCATCGGATCGCGCGAGGGAAGGTCCGGCCTGCTCCAGCCAGGCGACACGGGCGGGGAGGGTTCGAGCGGGCTCATCGGCCTCGAGATCCGCGACCTGCGGCGTGCCCGCCAGATCACCCTCAAGGATCTCGCCGCCGCCACCGGTGTTTCGGTGGGGCACCTGAGCGAGGTCGAGCGCGGGATCGCCTCGCCCAGCGTCAAGGCCCTCCACGACATCGCCGCCGCCCTTGGCGTGAACATCAGCTGGTTCTTCCAGGGCGCCGAGGGCGCCGCGAACGGAGAGCGGGACGTGGTCGTTCGCGCCGGCAACCGCCGCACCCTGACCTTTTCCTCCGGGATCACCGACGAACTCCTGTCGCCGAACCTGCGCGGCAGCCTGGAGTTGCTGCTGTCGCGCTTCGCGCCCGCGTTCGACGCGGGTTGAGC
>CAZXJW010000119.1:8605-9099 GCA_964641005.1 uncultured Rhodocyclaceae bacterium | reverse complement strand
CTTCAAGGCAGATCTCCTTCCATTTGAAGGGGTTGCAGGGAATCTTCGGGGTACCGGGGAGTGCTGGCCGGCGCGGGCGCCGGGGCTTCGGGATCGAACCCGAGGGCCTCGGGGTTCAACCCCGACACCCTGTTAGCACTCACCAAGCTAGGCTGCTAATAATAGGGCGGACCGGCTGGTCGCCGCAACCGGAACGATCAGGCGGAGACCAGATCCGACCAGCCCAGGGCGTCCACCACCGTCCCGAAGTCATCGGCGAGGGGGGCGCTCACCCGCACGGGCCGGCCGTCAGCGGGGTGGGGGAACGCCAGCGCCACGCACGCCAGCAACAGCCGCCCCACCCCGAAGTGCTGCCGGAACAGGCGGTTGTGCACCCCCTTGCCCCAGGTGGAGTCACCGATCACCGGGTGGGACACGTGGTGCAGGTGGCGCCGGATCTGGTGGCGCCGACCCGTCTCCGGGCGCACCTCTGTCTCTTATACACATCTGACGCC
>CAZXJW010000119.1:0-8595 GCA_964641005.1 uncultured Rhodocyclaceae bacterium | reverse complement strand
GGCGCACCTCGACCAGCGCGTAGCGGCTGGTGGGCCAGCGGTCCACCGGCCAGGGCAGTTCCGCGGTGCCCAGGCGCCGCAGCCCGGTCCGGGCTTCCCGAGGCCGCCCCCCGGCCGCACCGCCCTCCTCGTCGGCCAGCGGGTGGTCCACCACGAGCGCCTCCGGGGGATGGCCCCGCACCACGGCGAGGTAGGTCTTCTCCACCCGCCCCTCCTCGAAGGCGCGGCCCAGCAGGCCCGCGGCCTCCCGGTCGAGGGCGAACACCAGGACACCCGAGGTGGGCCGGTCGAGGCGATGCACGGGGTGCACGTGGCGGCCGAGCTGGTCGCGCACCTGCTGCAGCGCGAAGGCGGTCTCGTGGCGGTCGAGCTCGGAGCGGTGCACCAGCAGGCCCGAGGGCTTGTGGACCGCCACCAGCCGGTCGTCGAGGTGGAGGATGGGCAGCACGGGGCGATTCTGGATGCGGTCCGGGGCGCGGTACCATCCCGCGCACGACAAAGCGGGGGAGGTCACATGAACCTGATCGAGGATGCGCGCGCCCTGCAGGTGCGCAGCAACGTTTCGGCGGAGGAATGGCAGCTGCGCGTGGACCTGGCAGCCTGCTACCGCCTGGTGGCCCTGCACGGCTGGGACGACCTGGTGTTCACCCACGTCTCCGCGCGGGTGCCGGGACCGGAGCACCACTTCCTGATCAATCCCTACGGCGCGCTGTTCGAGGAGATCACCGCCTCCAGCCTGGTGAAGGTGGACCTGGACGGACGCGTGGTGATGGACACGCCCTTCGCCATGAACCCGGCGGGCTTCGTGATCCACAGCGCGGTGCACGCCGCGCGCGAGGACGCGCAGTGCGTGATGCACACCCACACCACGGCCGGCGTGGCGGTGTCGGCCCAGAAGGACGGCCTGCTGCCCATCTCCCAGTTCGCCATGCCGCCGCTGTCCTCGATCGGCTACCACGACTACGAGGGGCTGGCGCTGGAGGAGGACGAGAAGCCGCGCCTGGTGCGCGACCTGGGCACGAACACCTGCCTGATCCTGCGCAATCACGGGCTGCTCACGGTAGGGCCGTCGGTGCCCGACGCCTTCCTGTCCATGTACGTGCTGCAGCGCGCCTGCGAGACCCAGATCGCGGCTCAGGGCAACGGCGCGGAACTGGTGCGCATTCCGCGAAAGATCATCGACGGTTTCGGCGCCCAGGCGAAAGTGGCGACGCGCGGCCTGGGAGGCCGTTTGGTGTGGCCCGGCCTGCTGCGCAAGCTCGACCGGCTGGACCCTTCCTACGCGTCCTGATGAGTCTCCTCGACAGCCTGGCGGAAAGCGGGTTCGCCGAGGCGCCGGACAACTCCCCCCCGACCCCCCTTCCTTGAAGGGGGGATCTCCGTGTTCGCTACTGGATGATTCCCGCGGTCCCCTGGCCGAAGCGATACACCGTGCGGCGCGGGCGATCCACCAGCGCGGGCACGGGCTCCACGGGACAGGGCGGTTCGCGGGTGCCATCGGCACGCAGCGTCACGTCGTCGGCCACCTCGCCCCAGATGCCACCGTGCACGGGGCGGAACTGCCACATGAGGTAACCGCGGCGCGCGGCCACGGCGAGCAGTTCATCGGCGTCGGGGGCGTCCGAGATGACCACCTGGCTGCCTTCCACGCCCCACGGGAACTGGCCGAAGGCCTTCATGCAGTCCATGGCCTCGCGGGACTCGGCGCCGGGCCGCACGCAGGAGGGGCGCTCGGCTCGCGCCACGTCCCAGGCGCCCAGTTCCCAGCCGGCTTCGAGGGCCGCGCGGTCGAGCTCGAGCAGATCGCCCCAGCGCTCGTTCACCTGCAGCGCTGAACTGGGAATGGGGGTGTACCGGACCGTCTCGGCCTCGGGGGCCTCGAAGAGCCGCTCGCGCACGAAGCCGTGCCAGTGGAGGGTCATGATGACCGGCGTGTCCGGACAGGGAACCGCCGCCAGGGTGATCGCCACCAGCGGCAGCCGTGTCACCGTCATCTGCGACTCGATGCGTTCCAGCAACTCCATGCCTCGCCTCCTTCGTGTGGTCCAGGAAACGGAATGCGACACCCACCTTCATCCAGCAAGATCGACGCCAGTGCCCGGAAACTTGAGGGCCGCGTGCGCCCGCGCGGATAATCGCGGCATGGCGCGCATCCGGCGTGCCCCGTGGTGGCGCAACCGCGTCAGGCTGCGCACCGCACCGGAACACGACCACGAGGATAGCGAGCCGCATCGCCGCTGTGTCGCAGCCGCGGTGCCGGAGTGCTAGCAGCCAACGACCATGCGCATCACCTTCCTGGGCGCCGCCGAAGAAGTCACCGGCTCCTGCTTCCTGGTGGAGACCTCATCGTGCCGCTTCCTGGTGGACTGCGGCATGTTCCAGGGCGGCCGCGACGCCGACCGCAAGAACCGCGAGGCGCTGGACTTCGACGTGCGCGAGCTCGATTTCGTGCTGCTCACCCACGCGCACATCGATCACTCGGGCCTGCTGCCGCGGCTGTCCATGCTCCACTACCGTGGCCCCGTGTACTGCACGGCGCCCACCCGCGACCTGCTGGAGGTGATGCTGCTGGACAGCGCCCACATCCAGGAGAAGGAGGCCGAGTGGGAGGTGCGCCACCGCCACCGCGCGCGCCGCAGCCGCGAGCCCGACGGCGACCACGCGCCGCTCTACACGGTGACGCAGGCCCTCGAGTCGCTCAAGCGGCTGCGCGCCGTGAACTACGACGAGGATGTGCGTCCGCACGACAAGGTGCGCTGCACCTTCCGTGATGCGGGCCACATCCTGGGCTCGTCCTTCATCGAGGTGGCCGTGGAGGAAGGCGGGCACGTGCGGCGCGTGGTGTTCTCGGGCGACCTCGGCCAGCCCGGCCATCCGCTGATGCGCGACTACGCCCTGCCTGGCGCGGCCGATGCGGTGATCATGGAATCCACCTACGGCAACCGGCTCCACAAGCCCATGGCCGGGACGCTGGACGAACTGGCCGCCGCGCTCACGGAGACGCTGGCCGTGCGCAAGGGCAACGTGGTGATCCCCGCCTTCGCCGTGGGGCGCACCCAGGACGTGCTCTACCTGCTGGTGCAGCTGCACCGCGAGGGGCGCGTGCCCGAACACATGCAGATCTTCGTGGACTCGCCCATGGCCCTCGCCGCCACGAAGGTGATGATGAAGCACCACCGCGTGCTCGACGGCGAGGCCGGCGACGCGGTGGACTGGCTGCGCGAGAAGGGCAAGCCCGCCATCCACTTCACCCAGGAGGTGGAGGATTCCATCGCGCTCAACCGCATCGCCTCGGGCGCGGTGATCATCTCCGCCAGCGGCATGTGCGAGGCCGGCCGAATCAAGTACCACCTGCGCCAGAACCTGCCCCGCGAACAGTGCGCGGTGGTGATCGCCGGCTTCCAGGCCGGCGGCACGCTCGGGCGGCGCCTGGTGGACGGTGCGGACACGGTGCGGCTGTTCGGTGACGAGGTGCCGGTGCGGGCGCGCATCCACACCATCGGCGGGCTGTCGGCCCACGCCGACCAGGACGGGCTGATGGGGTGGCTGCGCGGCTTCCCGCAACCGCCCGCCCGCGCCTTCCTCGTGCACGGCGAGAAGTCCACCATGGGGATCTTCCGCGACGAGATCGTGAAGCGGCTGGGTTGGCCGTCGGTCGAGGTGCCCGCGGCGGGCGAGACGGTGACGCTGTGAGGGCGTGCACGGCCGTCGCGGCGATCCTGCTCGGCCTCGCGGGCCTGCCGGCGGCCGCCGTGCCCCCGACGGTGGCGGCGGCGCTCAGGTCGGCGGGCGTGCCGCAGTCGGCCGTCGGGCTGTACGTGGCCGATCCGTCCGGCAAGGTATTCCTGCAGCACAACGCCACGGCTGCGCTGAACCCGGCCTCCACCATGAAGCTGGTGACCACCGCCGCGGCCCTGGAACTGCTCGGCCCCGCGGCCACCTGGCGCACCGAGGTGCATCTGCTGGGCCGCCTGCAGAACGGCCGCCTCGATGGCGACCTGCTGCTGCGCGGCGGCGGCGATCCGCGCCTCACCCTGGAGAACCTCTGGCTGCTGCTGCGCGACGTGCGCGCGCGCGGCGTGCGCGACGTCATGGGCGACCTGGTGATCGACCGCGGCGCCTTCGCCATCGCCGACATCGATCCGGGTGCCTTCGACGGCGAACCCACCCGCCCCTACAACCAGGGCGCCGACGCGCTGCTGCTCAACTTCCGCGCCGTGCGGCTCACCTTCATCCCCGACGCCGACCTGCGCGCCGTGCGCATCCTGGCCGAGCCGCCGCTGCCGGAACTGCGCATCGCCAACAACCTGGTGCTCTCCGACGGCCCCTGCGATGCGTGGCCGGAGAAGGCCGAAGCCGACATCGTCACCATGACCCTCACCTTCAACGGCGCCTTCCCGCTGTCCTGCGGCGAGAAGGTCAAGCACTTCAGCCTGCTGCCGCCGCTGGACTATGCCCGCGCGCTCTTCGACCACCTCTGGCGCGGCATGGGCGGCAGCTTCTCGGGACGCGCGCGCATCGGCGCCACGCCGGCGGGTTCGCGCCCCTTCGCGGCGTTCGAGTCGCCCACGCTCCAGGAAGTGGTGCGCGACGTGAACAAGAACAGCAACAACGTGATGGCGCGCCAGCTCTACCTGTCGCTGTCGGCGCGCAACGGCAGCCCCGCCACGCCCGAGCAGTCGCGTGCCGCGATCGACGCCTGGCTGGAGTCGCGCGGACTGGCCATGCCAGAACTGGTGATGGAGAACGGAGCCGGTCTGTCGCGCATCGAGCGCATCTCGGCCCGCGGCATGGGACGGCTCCTGGCGGCCCTCTGGAACGGCCCGCTGGGCCCGGAGCTGGCCGCCTCGCTGCCGCTGGCCGGCGTGGACGGGACGCTCAAGCGCCGCTTCGCCGGCTCGCCCGCGGCCGGCCGTGCCCATCTCAAGACGGGGCTGCTCAACAACGTGCGTGCGCTCGCCGGCTACGTGCACGGCGATGGCGGCCGCACGCTGGTGGTGGTGAGCATGATCAACCACGGCAACGCGCCCAACGCCGCGGCGGCCCAGGAAGCGGTGGTGGAATGGGCGCTGTCCCAGGTGAGCGGGCCACCGCGCTGCGCGAACTGCGCCCGCAGGTAGCCGCCGCTGGCACGGGCCGGCGCACCCCCCGTGCGATAATTCGCGCCGTTTCCGTCATCGCCCCGCCATGAATCCGCCGCTCCAGGTCGTCATCCTCGCCGCCGGCAAGGGCACGCGCATGAAGAGCGCGCTGCCCAAGGTGCTGCACCGGCTCGCGGGCAAGCCGCTGCTGGGCCACGTGGTGGATGCCGCCGCCGCGCTGGGCGCGAGCCGCACGGTGGTGGTGCATGGCCACGGCGGCGACGCCGTCACCGCGGCGTTCGCCGGTTCCGGCGCGCGCTTCGCCCTCCAGGAGCCCCAGCTCGGCACGGGCCACGCCGTGCGCCAGGCGCTGCCGGCCCTCGAGGCCGAGGGCATCACCCTGGTGCTGTATGGCGACGTTCCGCTCATCCGCCCCGAGACGCTGCGCGCCGTGGTGGCAGGCGCGGGCGCCGGACTGAGCGTGCTCACCGTGGAGATGGACGACCCCTCCGGCTACGGCCGCGTGGTGCGCGACGCCGCGGGCCGGGTGCTGCGCATCGTGGAGGAGAAGGACGCCGACGCGCCCGTGCGCGCCATCCGCGAGGTGAACACCGGCATCCTCGCCGCCCCCTCCGCGCGGCTCGCCCACTGGCTGGCGCAGCTCACCAACCACAACGCCCAGGGCGAGTACTACCTCACGGACGTCATCGCCCTGGCCGTGGCCGAGGGCGTGACGGTGCACACCAGCCGGCCGGCGCAGCCCTGGGAAGTGCTGGGCGTGAACAGCCGCGACCAGCTCGCCGCGCTGGAACGCATCCACCAGCACGAGACCGCCCGGCGCCTGATGGCCGCCGGCGTCACGCTCGCCGACCCCGCCCGGCTGGACGTGCGCGGCACGCTGGACTGCGCCACCGACGTGCGCATCGACGTGGGTTGCGTGTTCGAGGGCCGCGTCACCATCGGCACGGACGTGGAGATCGGCCCCTACTGCGTGATCCGCGACTCCGTGATCGAGGCCGGCGCGCGCATCGCCGCCTACTCGCACCTGGACGGCGCCCGCGTGGGTCCGGCCGGACGTGTGGGGCCCTACGCGCGGCTGCGCCCGGGCGCCGTGCTGGCGCGCGACGTGCACGTGGGCAACTTCGTGGAGATCAAGGCCGCCACCCTGGGCGAAGGCTCCAAGGCCAACCACCTCGCCTACCTGGGCGACGCCGAGATCGGCCGCAACGTGAACGTGGGCGCCGGCACCATCACCTGCAACTACGACGGCGCCAACAAGCACCGCACCGTCATCGAGGACGACGCCTTCATCGGCTCGGACACGCAGCTCGTGGCGCCCGTGCGCGTGGGCCGCGGCGCCACCCTGGGCGCGGGCACCACCCTCACCAAGGACGCCCCCGAGGGCCAGCTCACGGTCTCGCGCGCGAAGCAGGTGTCCGTGCCGGGCTGGAAGCGGCCCGTGAAGAACAAGTGAACCGCGCGGCCCCGGGCCGCGCCCTTGCGCGCTCGCGCGCACCCTGAACGGAATCCCCCTCCCATGTGCGGCATCGTCGGCGCCATCGCCCCCCGTGACATCGTCCCCGTCCTGCTGGACGGCCTTCGCCGGCTCGAGTACCGCGGCTACGACTCGGCCGGCGTGGCCGTCATCGATGGCGGGCTGCGCCGCCTTCGCAGCACCGGCCGGGTGGCGGAGCTCGCGCGACTGGCCGCCGAGCAGAAATTCACCGGCCACGCCGGCATCGCCCACACCCGCTGGGCCACCCACGGGGGCGTGAGCGAGCGCAACGCCCATCCGCACGTGAGCCGCGACCGCATCGCGGTGGTCCACAACGGCATCATCGAGAACCACGAGGACATCCGCCGGCGCCTGCAGGCCGAGGGCTACACCTTCGCCTCGGACACCGACACCGAGGTGATCGCGCACCTGGTGCACAGCCACCTGCAGCGTGGCCTGGACCTGTTCGCGGCCGTGCGCCGCACGGTGGAGGAACTGGACGGCGCCTATGCCATCGGCGTGGGCGACACCGAGTCGCCCGGCCGGCTGGTGTGCGCGCGCCAGGGCGCACCGCTGCTGCTGGGCGTGGCCGAGGGCGCGGCCTACTTCGCCTCGGATGCCTCGGCGCTGATCCCGGTGACGCGCCACATCGTGTACCTCGAGGAAGGCGACGTGGCGGAAGTCTCGCTGGGCGGCCACCGCGTGGTGGACCGCGCCGGGCACGAGGCCGACCGCGCCGTGCACGAGTCCCAGATCTCCGCCGACGACGTGGACCTTGGCCCCTACGCCCACTACATGCAGAAGGAGATCTTCGAGCAGCCCGGCGCCGTGGCCAACACCCTGGAGCGGATGGTGGCCGCCGGCGGCGCGGTGCCGGCGCTGTTCGGCGACGACGCGAAGCAGGTGCTGGAGGGAATCTCCCAGGTGACGGTGCTCGCCTGCGGCACCAGCTTCCACGCCGGCCTGGTGGCGCGCTACTGGCTTGAGGCCATCGCCGGCGTGCCCTGCAACGTGGAGGTGGCGAGCGAATACCGCTACCGCGACACGGTGCCGGACCCCGATGCGCTCGTGATCACCATCTCCCAGTCCGGCGAGACGGCCGACACCATTGCCGCGCTCAAGCACGCGCGCGGCCTGGGCCACCGGCGCACGCTCACGGTGTGCAACGTGCCCGAGAGCACGCTCACGCGCGAGTCGCTGCTCAAGTCGCTCACCCGCGCCGGCCCCGAGATCGGCGTGGCCTCCACCAAGGCCTTCACCACCCAGCTCGCGGCGCTGTTCACGCTCACCCTCACGCTCGCGCGCCTGCGCGGCCGGCTCACCCGCGAGCGCGAGGCCGAGCTGCTCTCGCAGCTCAAGCACCTGCCGGCAGCCCTGCAGCACGTCCTGGCCGTGGAGCCCCAGGTGCAGGTGTGGGCGAAGCGCTTCGCGCCCAAGCACCACGCGCTGTTCCTCGGCCGCGGCATCCACTACCCCATCGCCCTGGAAGGCGCGCTCAAGCTCAAGGAGATCTCCTACATCCACGCCGAGGCCTACCCGGCGGGCGAGCTCAAGCACGGCCCGCTGGCGCTGGTGGACGAGGACATGCCCGTGGTGGCCATCGCGCCGAACGACGCGCTGGTGGAGAAGCTCAAGTCCAACCTGCAGGAAGTGCGCGCCCGCGGCGGCGAGCTGTACGTGTTCGCCGATCGCACCACCCACATCGAGCCCTCGGACGGGGTGCACGTGATCACGCTGTCGGACTACGCGGGCTGGCTCTCGCCCATCCTGCACGTGGTCCCGCTGCAGCTGCTGGCCTATCACACGGCCGTGGCGCGGGGGACGGACGTGGACAAGCCGAGGAACCTGGCGAAGTCGGTCACCGTCGAGTAGCGACTCTGGTGCGATGACGACGCCGCGCCCCGAGACCGCCCTCGTCCTGTTCTCCGGCGGCCAGGACTCCGCCACCTGCCTTGCCTGGGCGCTGTCGCGCTTCGCCCGCGTGGAGACGCTGGGATTCGACTACGGCCAGCGCCACCG
>CAZXJW010000118.1:0-9107 GCA_964641005.1 uncultured Rhodocyclaceae bacterium | reverse complement strand
CTAAAGGGTTGCGACGGAAAACCCGTCCAGGCGTGAGCCGGACGGGTTTTTCGCTTTCAGGACGCCATGGACCAGGACCACGCCGGGGCAAGCCCCGGGTTCGACACGCTCGCCGTTCGTGCGGGCACCGCGCGCAGCCAGTTCCAGGAACACTCCGAGGCGATGTACCTCACCTCGAGCTACGTGTTCGACAGCGCTGCCCAGGCCGCGGCGCGCTTCTCGGGCGAGGAGGCGGGTTTCGTCTACTCGCGCTACACCAACCCGACGGTGGCCGCCTTCGAGGCGCGCCTCGCCGCCCTCGAGGGCGCCCAGTGCTGCGTGGCCACCTCCTCGGGCATGGCCGCGATCCTCGCGGCCACCATGGGCATGATGAAGTCGGGCGACCACATCGTCGCCTCGCGCAGCCTGTTCGGCGCCACCATCCAGCTGTTCAACAACCTGCTGGCGCGCTTCGGCGTGGAGACCACCTGGGTGCCGCTCACCGACACGGCCGCCTGGGCGGCGGCGGTGCGTCCGAACACCCGCATGCTGTTCCTCGAGACGCCTTCGAACCCGCTCACCGAGGTGGCGGACATCGCCGCGCTCGCCGACGTGGCCCGCCGCGCGGGCGCGCTCCTGGCCGTGGACAACTGCTTCTGCACGCCCGCGCTGCAGCGTCCCCTCGAACTCGGCGCCGACCTCGTGATCCACTCGGCCACCAAGTACCTCGATGGACAGGGTCGCGTGCTCGGCGGCGCGGTGCTCGGCCGGCGCGACCTCGTGCAGGAACCGCTCACCGCGTTCCTGCGCAATGCCGGATGCGCGCTGAGCCCCTTCAACGCCTGGGTGATCCTGAAGGGCCTTGAGACGTTGCGCATCCGCATGGAAGCCCAGTCGCGGGGCGCGCTGTCGCTGGCGCGCTGGCTCGAGGCGCATCCGTGGGTGCGCCGCGTGCATTACCCCGGCCTCGCCTCCCACCCGCAGCATGCGCTCGCCATGCGCCAGCAGGCATCGGGCGGCGCGATCCTCTCGTTCGAGGTCGAGGGCGGCCGCGAGGCTGCCTGGCGCGTGGTGGATGCCTGTCGCGTGGTCTCCATCACGGCCAACCTGGGCGACGTGAAGAGCACCATCACCCATCCCGCCAGCACCACCCACGGGCGCATGGCGCCCGCGGTGCGCGAGGCGGCCGGGCTGGGCGAGGGGCTGCTGCGACTTGCCGTCGGCCTCGAATCGGAGGCCGACCTGCGCGCCGACCTGTCGCGCGGACTCGAAGGCTGACGGGCGTCGCGCGGACGGATCCTGGCGCTTCGAGCCGCCGGAGCGTCGCGGCCCGCGGCGTCAGTCGGCCACTTCCCCGTCGGCCAGCGCGGGCCGCGCGAACCACCAGCCCTGCGCCCAGTCCACGCCCACGTCGCACAGCACCTGGGCTGCCTGCGCGTCCTCCACGCACTCCGCCACGGTCCGGATGTCGAGCGACCGCGCGGTGGCCACGATGGTCTGCACCAGCTGGCGGGCGCGTGGCGAGCCGGCCAGGTTGCGAACCATCCAGCCCTCGATCTTGAGGAAGTCCACCGGCAGCTCGGCGAGATAGCGGAACGAGGAGTAGCCGCTGCCGAAGTCATCCAGCGCGAGCCGGAAG
This sequence comes from uncultured Rhodocyclaceae bacterium, assembly GCA_964641005.1. Classification (GTDB taxonomy): domain Bacteria; phylum Pseudomonadota; class Gammaproteobacteria; order Burkholderiales. The sequence continues at coordinate 7,489 of CAZXJW010000118.1, read as the reverse complement.
CCGGCCTCCACCAGCGGATCCAGGTGGGCGCGCAGCGCGTCCATGCTGGCGGTCTGGCGCTCGGTGATCTCCACCACCATGGGGTTGTGGTGGCCCGGGATCATGCGCAGTGCCTGGGCCTGCTCGCGCAGCCGCTCGACCAGCTCGCGGTCGGCGAGCGACTGCGCCGCCAGGTTGATGAAGCAGGCCTGGGGCGGCTCGCCCCGTTCGAGGCGGGCCGCCACCCGATCCAGGGCTTCGGAGGTGACGGCACGGTCCACCGCGGCCACCAGGTTCAGCGCCTCGGCCGCCTGGATGAAGCCCTGCGCGCGCACCAGCTTCGCGTCGCGCCCGCGGATCCGGGCCAGCGCCTCCTCGCCCACCACGTGGCCGGTGGCGAGGTCCACGATCGGCTGGTAGGCCGCCAGCACGCGTCCCTCGTGAAGCGCGGTCTGCACCTGCGAGCCCTCGGGCAGGATGCCGCCGCGCTGTCCGCGGGTCGAACCGGACACGAGCACCTTGTCGCGCCCGGTCTGCTTGGCCTCGTAGAGCAGGGCGTCGGCCTGGGCGAGCAGTCCGTCGATGCCCGAGGACTCCGGCCCGTAGAGCGCGATGCCGATGCTCACCGTGACGGGCAGCTCGCCGCCGGCCACCGTGACCGGCTTCGAGCGCACCAGCTTGCGGGTGCGCTCGCCGGCCTTGAGCGCGCCGGCCCGGTCCAGGCCGTGCATCACGATGATGAACTCCTCGCCGCCCCATCGCGCGATCCAGTCCCCGCCGCGCAGGTTGCTTGCCAGGGTGCGCGCCACGTGCACCAGTACGTCGTCACCCACGTGGTGGCCGTACTGGTCGTTGACCAGCTTGAATCGGTCGATGTCGGCGATGGCCACCGCGAAGGCGATGCCGTCGCGGCGCGCCCGGTTCCATTCCAGCTCGAGGCGCGACTCGGCGGCGCGGCGGTTGAGCAGGCCGGTGAGGTGGTCCTCCATGGCCATGCGCGTGATCTCGCGCTCCTGTGCCTTTCGGTCGCTGATGTCGCGCTCGATGGAGATCCAGTGGGTCACCTGCCGGCGCTCGTCGAACACCGGCACGATGGAAAGCTCCACCCAGTAGCCGTGGCCTGCCCTGGTGTAATTGAGGATCTCGGCGCTCGCCTGGCGGCCCGAGGCCACCGCCTCGCGCAGCGCCACGCGCGTGGCCTGGCTGGTCTCCGCGCCCTGCAGGAATCGCGGATTGCGCCCCATGGCCTCCTCGCGCGAGTAGCCCGTCAGGCGCGTGAAGGCCGGGTTCACGTACACGATCTCCAGGCGCGCGTTGGTGATCACCACCGCCTGGTCCGAGCAGTCGATTGCCGCCGAAAGCAGGCGGCGCTGCTGCGCATCGCGGTCCGCGGCGGTGGCGTTGACCGCGAAGCCGTGCAGCAGGCCGGGGTCGGCGCCGGCCTCCTGGTAGGCCACCAGCTCGAGGGACAGGGGCTGCGGGCCGCCGGTGCGCACCAGCACCCGCGCCGAGCGCCCGCCGGCCGTGGCGTCCACGAGCTCCCGGATCGCGGCGCGGTCCAGCACCTGGCGCGCATCCAGGCCGGTGAGCTGCTCGGGCCGCAGCCCGAACAGCTGGGCGAAGCTCTCGTCCACCGACACCAGCGCGTGGTCCGCCAGCCTGACCCGGAAGCGCCCGATCTGCGCGGCCTCGAGGAACTCGCGTTCGTAGCGCTCGGCCAGCTCGCGCTCGCGGGCGCCGAAGCCCTCGGAGAGCTCTCGCAGGCTGCCGCCCACCACCAGCTGCACCACGCCGCCGGAGAAGCCGAACACCTGCTCGAGGCAGCGCTGGGCGGTGGCGCCATCGCCGCGTCGCACGGCGGCGAGGCAGGACTCGGCCACCACCAGCAGCTCGCCGTGCAGGCGGCCGAGCTGGTCCCAGGCCTGCGCCAGCTCCGGGTCGCGTAGCGCGTCGGCCTGGCCAGCCGCGCCGGATCGGACCCAGTCCCAGTAGGTGGAGTCGAGCGACGCGGCGGCCTCGCCCGTGGCGACACTGCGCGACAGGTCGCGCAGCAGCGCGAGGTGCTGCGGGATGGCGATCAGCAGCGGGGGAAAGACGGTGCGGAACGAATCCAGGGTCCTGTCCTCCCCGTTCGCGGCGCGGCTATCGCCGCCGCCACCTCGTGCCGCCCGCGCCGTCCTCGAGGACGATGCCGGCGGCGTCGAGCTCGGCGCGGATCGCGTCCGCGGCAGCGAAGTCGCGCGCCTTCTTGGCCGCGGCGCGCGCGGCGATGCGTGCCTCGATGGCGGCCTCGTCCAGGCCACCGGCGGGCGCACCGGACTTCAGGAAGGCCGAGGGCTCGCGCTGCAGCAGCCCGAGCAGGGCGCCCAGCGACCGGAGCAGCCCGCTGCGCTGCGCGGAAGCCGTGCGGTTCGCCTCGCCGGCCAGTTCGAACAGCACCGCGATGGCCTCGGGCGTGTTGAAGTCGTCGTCCATGGCGTCGCGGAAGCGGGCGGCCACGGGGTCGGACCAGTCCACCGCGACGGGCGCGGGCGGCACGTTGTCGAGCGCGGTGTACAGGCGCGTGAGCGCGTTGCGCGCGTCGTCGAGGTGGTGGTCGGAGTAGTTGAGCGGGCTGCGGTAGTGAGCCCGGGCGATGAAGAAGCGCACCACCTCCGCGTCGTAGCGCGCCAGCACTTCGCGGATGGTGAAGAAGTTGCCCAGCGACTTCGACATCTTCTGGTCGTCCACGCGCACGAAGCCGTTGTGCATCCACACGTTGACGAACTGCCCATGGGCGCCCTCGCTCTGGGCGATCTCGTTCTCGTGGTGGGGGAACTGCAGGTCCTGGCCGCCGCCGTGGATGTCGAAGCGGCTGCCAAGCAGGCTGTTGCTCATGGCGGAACACTCGATGTGCCAGCCGGGCCGGCCCTCGCCCCAGGGCGATGCCCAGCGCGCCTCGGAAGGCTCGCCGGGCTTGGCGTGCTTCCAGAGCACGAAGTCGAGCGGATCCTGCTTGCCCTCGGCCACGTCCACGCGCTCGCCCGCGCGCAGCTCGTCGAGGGACTTGCCCGACAGCCTGCCGTAGCCGGGGAAGCGCCGCACGGCGTAGCACACGTCCGCGTTGACCGCCTTGTAGGCGAGGCCCTTGTCCTCGAGCGCGCCGATCAGGTCGAGCATCTGCGGCACGTACTCGGTGGCGCGGGGCTCGTGGTCGGGCCGCAACACGCCCAGTGCGTCCGCGTCCTCGTGCATGAAGGCGATGAAGCGGTCGGTGAGTGCGCGGATGCTCTCGCCATTCTCGGCCGCACGGCGGATGATCTTGTCGTCGATGTCGGTGATGTTGCGCACGTAGGTCACCGCGAACCCCGAGGCCCGCAGCCAGCGTACCACCAGGTCGAACACCACCATCACCCGTGCGTGGCCCACGTGGCAGTAGTCGTAGACCGTCATCCCGCACACGTACATTCGCACCTTGCCCGGTTCGATGGGCACGAAGGGCTGCTTGTCGCGGGTCAGGGAGTTGTGGATGTGGAGCACGTTCTCGGAGCGGGATCGGTCACGGGAGGGGCGCATTTCGCCCCGGGGGCATCACGCGCGATCGGAAAGATGCCGGAAAGCGATTGTGGGGGGTCTGGTCTTGTTGTTAAAATCGCTACTCAATACAGCAACATATCCGCGAAACTTCGAAAAAAAGTATAGCACGATGACTTTTCCGAGCCGTGCGGTTCCGGGGCTCATCCTGATCTGCTTCGCCGCGCTGCTTCCCGCGCAGGCCCGGGCCGACGACTTCCAGGAAGCCCGGCGCCTGTTCCAGCAGGGCAGCTACCCCCAGGCACTCGACCGCGTGGACGCGGCGCTCTCGAAGCAGCCGAAGGACGCCCGCGCGCGTTTCCTGCGTGGCCTGATCCTCACCGAGCAGAACCGCCTGCCGGAGGCCATCAAGGTGTTCACGGCACTGACCGAGGACTACCCCGAGCTGCCCGAGCCGTACAACAACCTCGCCGTCATCTACGCCTCGCAGGGCCAGGACGACAAGGCGCGCCAGGCCCTCGAGATGGCCATCCGCACCCATCCCACCTACGCCACGGCGCACGAGAACCTGGGGGACATCTACGCCAAGATGGCCCGCCAGGCCTACGACAAGGCGCTGCAGCTCGATTCCTCCAACACCTCCGCCAAGGCCAAGCTCGCGCTGGTGAAGGAGCTGTTCTCCGCGCGGGCCCCCGGGTCCGCCCCCGTGAAGGGCACGGTTCCCGAGCCCCCGGTGCCGGCGCCGGCCGTCACGGCCACCGCGCCCGCCACCCCGGCCGTGACGCCACCCGCCGGCACGGCTGTTGCTCCCCTGAAGCCCGAGGTGCCCCCCTCCGCGGCGGTGGCGGCGAAGCCCGCGGAACCGGCCCGACCGAAGGACGCGGCAGACCCTCAAGCCGAGGTGCTGCGCGCCGTAGATCAGTGGGTCAAGGCCTGGTCCAGCGGCGATGCCGCGTCCTACCTGGGCTTCTACGCCCCCGGTTTCAAGCCTCCCGGCGGGCAGAGCCGGGCCGCCTGGGAACAGTCGCGCCGCGAGCGTGTCGTCAAGGGAAAGCGCATCACCGTGCAGGCACAGAACCCGAAAGTGACCTTCGCCAGCCCCGAGGAGGCCGTGGTGACCTTCCGCCAGGTCTACCAGTCCGATACCCTCAAGGCCAACGGCGCCAAGCGCCTCGTGATGGTGCGCTCCGGCGGCCGATGGCTGATCCAGCAGGAAGAACTCGGTCGATGACCTCCCCCGGCAACTATCTCCCCATGCGCGGTCTGGCCGCGGCGGCCGTGTTCGCCGCTGCCGTGGCGCTGAACGCCGACACCCTGGCCATGAGCGCCAAGCCCGCCCCCGGCGGCGTGGCCGGCAAGGCCGGCGAACGCCGGCTCGAGGGCGCGGAGGGCGCCATCGTCGGCGTGTTCCGCCTCATCGCCGAGGATCGCGTGGGCGCCGCCCATGCCGAACTCGACAGGCTGCTCGCGGCCAATCCCAACTTCCGCCTCGCCCAGCTGGTGAAGGGCGACCTGCTGCTGGCCCGAAGCCGGCCCATCCAGACCTTCGGCAATGCCGCCGGCGTTCCCGAGGAGCGGCTCAACGACCTGCGCGAGGAGGCACGCGCGCGCCTGCTGCGCCAGCGTGGCGAGACCCCGAAGGACCGCCTGCCGCGCTACCTCCTCAAGATGGCGCCCCACCAGCAGCACGCCATCGTGGTGGACACCTCGCGCTCGTCGCTGTACGTGTTCGAGAACCGTGACGGCGTGCCCCACTACGTGGCCGACTACTACGTCACCATCGGCAAGAACGGCATCGACAAGGTGCGCGAGGGCGACAAGAAGACCCCCCTGGGTGTCTACAACGTCACCGGCAGCCTGCCCATCGCCAAGGTGGGCGACTTCTACGGCAGCGGCGCCTTCCCCATCAGCTATCCCAACGACTGGGACCGCCGCGCCGGCCGCAACGGCCATGGCATCTGGCTGCACGGCACCCCGCGCGACACCTACAGCCGCCCGCCGCGCGCCTCCGACGGCTGCGTGGTGCTCACCAACGAGGACCTCACCGCGCTGTCGCGGCGCCTGCAGCTCGGCGTCACGCCGGTCATCATCTCCGGCGGCGTGGACTGGGTGGCCGAGTCCGACCTCTCCAAGGTGCGCAGTTCGCTCGAGGGCTCGGTGGAGGCCTGGCGGCGCGACTGGGAAAGCCGCGACACCGATCGCTACCTGCGCCATTACGCGGCAGGTTTCTCCACTGGTTCCATGAACCTCGCCCAGTGGTCCGAGCAGAAGCGCGCGGTGAACGCCGGCAAGACCTGGGTGAAGGTGAAGCTCGGCGACGTGAGCATGTTCCTGTATCCGGGCGCCGAGCCACTCGCCGTGGTCACCTTCCAGCAGGACTACCAGAGCAACAACCTGGGCAACGCCATGCGCAAGCGGCAGTACTGGATCCGCGAGGGCGAAGCCTGGAAGATCGCCTTCGAGGGTGCGGCCTGATCCCGGCCGCCGCCCCGCCCGACGGAGTCACCCCATGAGCCTTGCCCGCCCGTTCGCGGCCGCCGCGGCCGCGGTCCTGTGGTTTTCCGCATCCGCCCTTGCCGGCCCCATGGTGGAGATGCGTACTTCCCTGGGCAGCTTCACCATCGAGCTCTGGCCCGACAAGGCACCGAAGACGGTGGACAACTTCCTGCAGTACGTGAAGGACGGCCACTTCAAGGGCCTGACCTTCCACCGCGTCATCCCGGGCTTCGTGATCCAGGGCGGCGGGCTCACCCCGGAGATGCAGCCGCGGCCCACCCGCGCGCCGATCGCCAATGAAGCCGACAACGGCCTGAAGAACCGTGCCTACACCCTGTCCATGGCGCGCACCCGCGACCCCAATTCCGCCACCTCCCAGTTCTTCGTGAACCTGCGCGACAACCCGGCCCTGGACCACAGCGCCCCGACCACCAGCGGCTGGGGCTATGCCGTGTTCGGCAAGGTGGTGCGCGGCACCGAGGTGGTGGACGCCATCGCCGCGGTGCCCACGGGCAGCGTCGGACCCTATTCGGACGTGCCCTCGAAGGCCGTCGTCATCGAGGACGCGCGCGTCCTCGCACCCTAGGAGACTCCATGGTCAGGCTGCATACCTCGCTGGGCACCATCACCCTCGAGCTCGACGCCGCGAAGGCGCCCGCCACGGTGGCCAACTTCCTCGAGTACGTGAACTCGGGGCACTACGCCAACACGGTGTTCCACCGCGTCATCGACGGCTTCATGATCCAGGGCGGGGGCTTCGAGCCCGGCATGAAGCAGAAGCCCACCCGTGCGCCGATCCAGAACGAGGCCGGCAACGGCCTGAAGAACAAGGCCTACACCGTGGCCATGGCGCGCACGCCCGATCCCCACTCGGCCAGCGCCCAGTTCTTCATCAACGTCGCGGACAACGACTTCCTCGACTTCCGCGCCGCCACGCCCAACGAGTTCGGATACTGCGTGTTCGGCCGCGTGGTGGAGGGCCAGGACGTGGTGGACAAGATCCGCAAGGTCACCACCGGCTCCAGGGGCATGCACCGCGACGTGCCCGTGGAGGACGTGGTCATCAAGAGCGCCGAGGCGGATTGACGGCCGCGGCGCCGCGCACCCTGTTCGTCAGCGACCTTCACCTCGCCGACGAACGACCCGCCGTCACGCGCCGCTTCCTGCGCTTCCTGGCGGGCGAGGCCCGCGGCGGCGCTGGCCGCCACCGGCACGGCGGTGCGGGTGATGCACGGCAACCGCGACTTCCTGCTGGCCGCCGGATTCGAGCAGGCCAGCGGTGCCCGGCTGGTGGACGATCCGCTCCTGGTCGATCTCCACGGCGTGGCCACCCTGCTCATGCACGGCGACACGCTGTGCACCGACGACCACGCCTACCAGGCCTTCCGGCGCCACGTGCGCGACCCGGCGGTGCAGCGTGCCTTCCTCGCCCTGCCCGTGGAGGGGCGGCGCCTCCAGGTGGCGCAGACGCGCGCCCGCAGCGAGGCAGCCAAGCAGTCGA
>CAZXJW010000117.1:0-9155 GCA_964641005.1 uncultured Rhodocyclaceae bacterium | reverse complement strand
GGCAGAACCCGGCCCGCCAGGCCGCCATCTTCGCCGGGCTGCCCGACATGGTGCCTGCCATGACCATCAACAAGGTGTGCGGCTCGGGCCTCAAGGCCACCCACCTCGCCGCCCAGGCCATCAAGGCCGGCGATGCCGACATCGTGATCGCCGGCGGCCAGGAGAACATGAGCGCCGCGCCCCACGTGCTGCACAACTCGCGCGACGGCTTTCGCATGGGCGACACCAAGCTGGTGGACTCCATGATCGTGGACGGCCTGTGGGACGTGTACAACCAGTACCACATGGGCACCACGGCCGAGAACGTGGCGAAGAAGTTCGGCGTCACCCGCGCCGACCAGGATGCCTTCGCGGCCCACTCCCAGCAGAAGGCCGAGGCCGCCCAGGCCGCGGGCCGCTTCAAGGACGAGATCACCCCCGTGGAGATCGCCTCGAAGAAGGGCGCCGTGAGCTTCGACTCCGACGAGTACATCAAGCCCGGCACCACCGCCGAGACCCTGGCGGGCCTGCGCCCGGCCTTCGACAAGGAGGGAACGGTCACGGCTGGCAACGCCTCGGGCCTGAACGACGGCGCGGCGGCGGTGATGATGATGTCGGCGCGCAAGGCCGCCGAACTGGGGCTGAAGCCGCTGGCGCGCATCCGTGCCTATTCGTCGGCCGGCGTGGACCCGAAGATCATGGGCATGGGCCCGGTGCCTGCCAGCCAGCTGTGCCTGTCCAAGGCCGGCTGGAGCCCGAAGGACCTGGACGTGATGGAGATCAACGAGGCCTTCGCCGCCCAGGCCATCGCCGTGAACCGCGAGATGGGCTGGGACACCGCCAAGGTGAACGTGAACGGTGGCGCCATCGCCATCGGTCATCCCATCGGCGCGAGCGGCTGCCGCATCCTCGTCACCCTGCTGCACGAGATGATCCGGCGCGACGCGAAGAAGGGCCTGGCAAGCCTGTGCATCGGCGGCGGCATGGGCGTGGCCCTGGCCATCGAGCGCTGAGGAGGAGACCGTCATGGCACAGCGTGAAGTGGTGATCGTCAGCGGCGTTCGCACCGCGATCGGCGATTTTGGCGGCGCGTTGAAGGATTTCTCGCCCACCGAACTGGGCGCCCAGGTGGTGCGGGAAGCCATCCGCCGTGCCGGCGTGGACGCGGCGGAAGTGGGCCACGTGGTGTTCGGAAACGTGATCCAGACCGAGCCGAAGGACATGTACCTGGCGCGGGTGTGCGCCATGAACGGCGGCATTCCCAAGGAAACGCCTGCCATGACGCTCAACCGCCTGTGCGGCAGCGGCCTGCAGGCCATCGTCAGCGCCGCCCAGGCCGTTGCGCTGGGTGACGCCGACGTGGCGCTGGCCGGCGGCGCCGAGAGCATGAGCCGTTCGGGCTACGTCATGCCCGCGGCTCGCTGGGGCCAGAAGATGGGCGAGGAACCTCTGGTGGACTGGATGGTGGGCGCGCTGTCCGACCCCTTCGACCGCCAGCACATGGGCGTCACGGCCGAGCGCATCGCCGAGCAGTGGAAGATCGGCCGCGACGTGCAGGATCAGTACGCCGTGGACAGCCACCGCCGGGCCGCCAAGGCCCAGGCCGAGGGCCGCTTCCGCGACCAGATCCTGCCCGTGGAGGTGAAGTCCAGGAAGGGCAGTACCCTGTTCGACACCGACGAGCACGTGCGCGGCGAGGCCACCCTCGAGGACATGGCGAAGCTGCGCACGGTGTTCCAGAAGGACGGCACGGTCACCGCCGGCAACGCCTCGGGCCTGAACGACGCGGCCGCGGCCGTGGTGCTGATGGAACGCAGCGTGGCCGAGAAGAAGGGCCTGAAGCCGCTGGCGCGACTGGTGTCCTACGGCCACGCGGGCGTGGACCCGAAGATCATGGGCATCGGCCCGGTGCCAGCGGTGCAGAAGGCCATGGCGCGCGCCGGCCTCCAGGTGTCCGACATGGACGTGGTCGAGTCCAACGAGGCCTTCGCCGCCCAGGCCTGTGCCGTGGCCATGGACCTCAAGTTCGATCCCGCGAAGACCAATCCCAACGGTGGGGCGGTGGCGCTGGGTCACCCCATCGGCGCCACGGGCTGCATCCTCACCGTGAAGGCGCTCTACGAACTGCAGCGCACCGGCGGTCGCCATGCCCTTGTGACCATGTGCATCGGCGGCGGACAGGGGATCGCGGCGGTTTTCGAACGCCTGAACTGAGGCATGCGCCGGGTTGCGTGGAGCAGGCACCCGGCCATGCCGCGGCGCGGATCCGCGCAATCTTCTGGCGCTGCGGCGAGACCGCGACCAAGGCACGCGGGGCCGTCAGCCCGCGAAAACCCCTTGTAAGGAAATGTGTTTGTGTGCTGCAGCATTCTTTCCTTGACAAGGATCCAGCTTAGGAACGAAACTTCCTATTGCGCCGCAGCATCGATCGCGCGCACAGACCCTGCCCGCCGGCCCGTCGAGGCCGCCGCCTTACTCTGGAGTCCCTCGCATGATGAACATCCCTGAGCAGTTCGCCGCCCTGAACAAGGCCAACGTGGATGCGATGCTCGGCTTCGCCGCGCTGACGGCCGCCAGCGCCGAGCGCTTCGCCGACCTGCAGATGAAGGCCGCCAAGGCCGCCTTCACCGACGTCACCGAGCAGATGCGCACCGTGGCGGGAGCCAAGGACGCCTCCGAGCTGGTGCAGCTCGGCACCAAGCTGTCCCAGCCGCTGGCCGAGAAGGCCACCGCCTACACCCAGGGCCTCGTGGCCGCCGCCGCCGAGACCCAGGGCGAGTTCACGAAGTTCGTGGACACGCAGGTGGCCGAACTGTCGAAGCACTTCTCCAGCGCCATCGAGCAGGCCGCCAAGTCCGCTCCGGCCGGGTCCGACTGGGCCATCGCCGCCGCCAAGCAGGCCATGACCACCATGAACCACTCCTACGACGCCATGTCCCGCGCCGGCAAGCAGTTCGCCGAGATGACCGAGGCCACCGTGCACGCCGTCACCAAGCCCGGGCTGATGGCCGCCAACGCGCCCTCCGCCGGCGCCAAGAAGAAGGCCTGATCGCCGCTTCGTCGCACCCCGGAAAGGCCCCTGCTTGCAGGGGCCTTTTCCTTTGCGGCGCCCCGCACGCGGGCAGCTTGCACTAAGCTCGTCGCGCCGCGCCGAGCGGTCGACCACTTCCCGGAGCTCCCATGTCCGCCCTGACCGCCTCGCCCGCCTGGAAGGCGCTGGCCGCCCACCGGCGCGCGATCGCGCCGCTGCACCTGCGCGACCTGTTCGCCACCGACCCCGGCCGCTTCGAGCGCTTCTCTGCCGAGGCCTGCGGAATCCTGCTGGACTTCTCACGCAACGCCATCACCGCGGAGACCCTGGTGCTGCTCGCTGCACTGGCGCGGCAGCAGGGCGTGGAACGGCAGCGCGACGCCATGTTCGCGGGCGGCCGCATCAACCACACGGAAGGACGCGCCGTGCTGCACACGGCGCTGCGCGCGCCGGCCGGGGTGCGCGTGCTGCTGGACGGCACCGACGTGATGCCCGCCGTGCGCGAGGTGCTCTCGCGCATGCGCGACTTCAGCGACGCCGTGCGTGCCGGGCGGCTGCGCGGCCACCGCGGCCAGGCCTTCACCGACGTGGTGAACCTGGGCATCGGCGGATCGGACCTCGGTCCGCTCATGGCGGTGGAGGCGCTGCGCCACTACGCCAGCGGCCCGCGCGTGCACTTCGTCTCCAACGTGGACGACGCCCATCTGGTGGAGACGCTGCGCGGTCTCGACCCCGCCACCACGCTGTTCATCGTCGCCTCCAAGACCTTCACCACGCTCGAGACCATGACCAACGCGGTCTCGGCGCGGCGCTGGCTGCTCGCCGGCCTGGGCGATGAAGCGGCCGTGGGAGCGCACTTCGCCGCGCTCAGCACCAATCTCGAGGCCACCGCCGCCTTCGGCATTCCGGCCGAACGCGTGTTCGCCTTCTGGGACTGGGTGGGTGGCCGCTATTCGCTGTGGTCGGCCATCGGTCTGTCCATCGCACTCGCGGTGGGCTTCGAGGCGTTCGAGTCCATGCTCGCGGGGGCACACGCCATGGACCGGCACTTCGCGGAAGCCCCGCTCGAGCGCAACCTGCCCGCGCTGCTCGCGCTGATCGGCGTGTGGCACGTGAACTTCTGCGGCCACGAATCCCATGCCGTGCTGCCCTACGACCAGTACCTGCACCGCTTCCCCGCCTTCCTGCAGCAGCTCGACATGGAGAGCAACGGCAAGCGCGTGGATCGCGACGGCGACCCCGTGGACTACGCCACCGGCCCGGTGCTGTGGGGCGAGCCGGGCACCAACGGCCAGCACGCCTTCTTCCAGCTGCTGCACCAGGGCACGCCCGTGGTGCCGGCCGATTTCATCGCCTGCGCACAGGGGCTGCACGACCTGCCCGATCACCACCGCCTGCTGCTCGCCAACTGCCTGGCCCAAAGCCGTGCACTGGCCTTCGGCAAGACCGCGGAGGAGGCCCGTGCCGAGGGCGTGCGCGGCGCGCCCGGCGTGGACCTCGCCCCGTATCGCAGCTTCCCGGGAAACCGCCCGAGCAACACCCTGCTCCTCGACCGACTCACGCCCGAACGGCTCGGGTCGCTCGTGGCCCTCTACGAGCACAGGGTGTTCGTGCAGGCCGCCGTGTGGAACATCAACGCCTTCGACCAATGGGGCGTGGAGCTGGGCAAGCAGCTCGCCGGGCCCATCGCCACGGCGCTGGAGGGCGCCGCGCCGCCCGCGGGAACGGACGGGGCGACAGCCGGGCTGGTGGCGCGCATCCGCGCGCTCAGGCGAGCCGGATGAAGTGCTCGCGGTAGTACTTGAGTTCCTCGATGGACTCGAGGATGTCGGCCAGCGCCTCGTGCTTGCCATGCTTGGCGAAACCCGCCATGAGTTCCGGGCGCCAGCGGCGCACCAGTTCCTTGAGCGTGCTCACGTCGAGGTTGCGGTAGTGGAAGAAGGCCTCGAGCCTGGGCATGTGGCGCGCGAGGAAGCGCCGGTCCTGGCAGATGGAGTTGCCGCACATGGGCGAGGTGCCCGGCGGGACGTACTGGGCGAGCCAGGCCACCAGTTCGGTCTCCACCGCCTCTTCCGTGAGGGTGGAGGCCTTGACCCGGTCGATGAGCCCCGAGCGCCCGTGGGTGCCCTTGTTCCAGGAGTCCATGCCGTCGAGCACGGCGTCGCTCTGGTGGACCACCCGCACCGGCCCCTCGGCCACGATCTCGAGGTTGGCGTTGGTGATCACCAGCGCCACTTCGAGCACCCGGTCGGTCTCCGGGCTCAGGCCGCTCATCTCCATGTCGAGCCAGATCAGGTTGTTTTGGTCCTGTGCCATAATCCGCGCGCGAATTTCCAAGGAATTTCAAACGCTTGATTGTGTCACAGGCGTGTCGCCCGCGTCATCCACCCGTAACGCCCCTCACCCCACCGCGCCATGAACAGCTTCACCCTGCTCTTCGCCGCCGTCCTCGCCCTCGCCACCGGCATCCGCCTGTGGCTGTCCTGGCGCCACGTGAACCACGTGCGCGCCCACCGCGACCGCGTGCCCGAGCCCTTCGCCAGCCAGATCGACCTCGCCGCCCACCAGAAGGCCGCCGACTACACCGTGGCCAAGGCCGGCCTGAATGCCACCGCCCTCGTGGCGGACGCCCTGCTGCTGCTCGCCCTCACCCTGGGCGGCGGCCTGGCGCTGCTGCAGGGCTGGTCCGAGGGCCTGCTCGACGCCGGCATCGCCGGGGGCGTGGCCCTGATCGCGGCGGTGATGGTGGTCAACGGGGTGATCGAGCTGCCGCTCAACGTCTACCGGGTGTTCGGCATCGAGACGCGCTTCGGCTTCAACAAGATGACCCCAGGCATGTTCCTCGCCGACCTCGCCAAGCAGACCCTGGTGGGCGCGCTCATGGGCCTGCCGCTGGTGCTGGCGGTGCTGTGGCTGATGCAGGCGGCCGGTTCGCTGTGGTGGCTGTGGACCTGGGTGGTGTGGATGGGCTTCAACGTTCTCGTGCTCGCCATCTATCCCACCTTCATCGCGCCACTGTTCAACAAGTTCACGCCCATGCAGGAAGGCGACCTGAAGGCGCGCATCGAGGCGCTGCTGGCCAAGTGCGGCTTCAAGTCCCAGGGCCTGTTCGTGATGGACGGCTCGCGCCGCTCCGCCCACGGTAACGCCTACTTCACCGGCTTCGGCAAGGCCAAGCGCATCGTGTTCTTCGACACCCTGCTCTCGCGCCTGCAGCCCGCCGAGATCGAGGCCGTGCTGGCCCACGAACTGGGCCACTACAAGCTCAACCACGTGTTCCGCCGCCTGGCGTGGACCTTCGCCATCAGCCTCGCCTTCCTGTGGGCGCTGGGGCAACTGCGCGACGCGGCCTGGTTCTATGAAGGCCTGGGCGTGGCCGCACCGGCAGGCGACGCCATGGCGCTGGTGCTGTTCTTCCTCGTGGTGCCCGTGTTCACCTTCGGCCTGCGCCCGCTCATGGCCATGTACTCGCGCAAGCACGAGTTCGAGGCCGACGCCTACGCCGCGCGCAACGCCTCGGCAGCCGAACTCGCCGAGGCGCTGGTGAAGCTCTACAAGGACAACGCCTCCACGCTCACGCCCGACCCGCTGCACTCGGCCTTCTACGACTCGCACCCGCCCGCCGCGGCGCGCATCGCGAAGCTCAAGGCCTTCGCGGCCGCCTGAGTCCGGGGAGGTCCCCATGGACGCCGCGGCGCTCTCCGCCCTGGTGGCGGAGCTGTTCCTGTCGATCCAGCTGCTGTCGGGCTATCCCGTGCCCGAGCAGCAGCCGGCGGTCACTCGCGTGTCGAAGGAGACCATGCAGGCCATGATCTGCCAGGGTCCGTGCGCGGTGCGCGCCTTCTACACCCCCGAAAAGGGCGTGGTCATCGATGAGAAGCTCGACCTCGCCAACGACTGGCACGCACGCTCGGTGCTGATGCACGAACTGGTGCACCACCTGCAGCACGTGGCGGGCAGGTTCGAGGAACTGGACACGCCCTGCCGGCGCTGGAAGGCCAAGGAAGTGGAGGCTTACGAGATCCAGCACAAGTACCTGAAGAAGCTGCGCCTCACGCAGCGCTTCATCGCGCTGGACACGGTGCCGATCACGTGCCCGGGGGATGAGGATCCGGGCTGAAGCGGACCTCCGCGTCCTCCACCGCGGCAGACCTACGAGCTGGCGAAGGCGTACGGCCCCGCCGCCTCCAGTGCCTTGCGGCAGGCAGGCCGCGACTGCAGGCGCGCAACATAGTCGCGTACCCGGAGATGCCCATCCCCCGCCAGCCCCGCGAACACGGCGAACTCGAGCGGAAACGACATCTGCACGTCGGCCGCGCTGAACGCATCGCCCGCGAGGTACGGGCTTCGCCCGAGTTCGGCCTCCACAAGGTCGAGCTCTGCCTTGATCATCGCTTCCACGCGCTCCTGAATGGCCCTGGCCGCCTCGCCCACGCGCGTCAGGTACAGCCGCGCCACCAAGTGAAGCATGATGGTCCCCTCCGCGAAGTGCAGCCAGTGCAGATAGCGCATGTGCTCGGGCGTTCCGCGTGGCGGGATGAACCGACCGTTGCCGTAGCGCTCGAGCAGGTACTCGATGATGGCGCCCGACTCGGCGAGGACCAGGTCGCCATCCTGGATGACCGGCGACTTTCCGAGCGGGTGGATGGCACGCAGTTCCGGCGGGGCGAGGTTGGTCTTCGCGTCGCGCTGGTAGCGCTCGATGCGGTAGGGCAGCGCCAGTTCCTCGAGCAGCCAGAGGATGCGCTGCGAACGCGAGTTGTTCAGATGGTGCAGAATGATCAAGAGTTTTTCTCCACTCGAACGCCGGATTTCCCTCGCGCGCGCTGGCGCGCGTGGTCGAGGGAAGCCACCAGCCTCGCCGGGTTTGGCGTGGCCCCGCTGGTGCGCGTTCGACGATATCCCATGACAATCGCGTTCTCAACGAATAGCCGAGAACGACTTCTGACCAGACGAGGACCCGGGCATGGCACAGGCGGTGGTGATCGAACAGTACGGCGGACCCGAGGTCCTGAAGCTGAAGGACGTGCAGGTTGGCGCGCCGCAGGCGAACGAGGTGCGGCTGCGGCACACCAGGATCGGCGTGAACTTCCACGACGTGTACGTCCGCTCGGGCCTCTACAAGACGCTGCAGCTGCCCGGCATCCCCGGCATCGAGGCGGCGGGGGTGGTGACGCAGTGCGGTTCCGGCGTGACGCGCTGGAAGGAAGGTGACCGCGTCGCCTACATCACCGGCGCCTACGGCGTCTATGCAACGGAGCGCGTGATCGACCAGGCTCAGCTGCTGCGGATTCCCGCCGGCGTTGGCGACGAGGTCGCGGCGTCCGCCCTGCTGCGCGGCCTCACCGTCGAGATGCTGCTGCGGCGCGTGCATCAGGTGACACCGGGCTCCTGGATCCTCGTGCAGGCGGCTGCGGGCGGAGTCGGCCAGCTGCTGTGCCAGTGGGCCTCGCACATCGGCGCCACGATCATCGGGACCGTGGCGGACGAGGAGCAGGACCGTGCGGCCGCCGAGGCGGGCTGTCACCACCGGATCCACTTCAAGCGCGAGAACGTGGTCGAGCGCGTTCGCGAGCTCACCCAGGGCAGGGGCGTGGCGGTCGCATACGACGGCGTCGGCAAGGACAGCTTCGCGGGATCCCTGGAATGCCTCGACTACTGCGGCCACCTGGTGAACTTCGGCCAGGCTTCCGGATCGGTGCCGCCCTTCGAGGTGTCGCGCCTGGCGGCCAAGTCCAGCAGCCTGTCTCGCCCCATCATCTTCCACTACGTGCGCGAGGCGGCGCAGCGGGAGGAGATGGCGGCCAATGTATTCCGGGCCCTGGAAGAGGGCTGGCTCAAGGTCAGGCCGGCGCGCACGTTCGCGCTGGCCGACGCCGCCGAGAGCCACCGGGTGATCGAGGCGGCTGGCGCCACCGTGCCGCTGGTGCTCATGCCCTAGGGCTCCGTCCGACTCCCGCGGTCGACGCGGGAGTCGCGCAGGCTGGTCGAAATGGCAGAGCGACAACTTGCGAAGCTGAGCGCGCCCCGCGTTTATGGCGCAGTGCCGCGGGAACGCCTGTTCCTGCGCCTCGACCAGTGCCGGCAGCATCCGCTTGCCTTCGTGGTGGGCGTGCCCGGCGCTGGCAAGAGCACGCTGCTGTCG
>CAZXJW010000116.1:0-9199 GCA_964641005.1 uncultured Rhodocyclaceae bacterium | reverse complement strand
TCTGGCCGGTCTGGTTGCAGTCGTCGTCGATGGCCTGCTTGCCCAGGATCACCAGCCCCGGCTGCTCCTTGTCCACCAGCGCCTTGAGCGCCTTGGCCACGCCCAGAGGCTGGGTCTCGTGGGCGGTCTCCACGAGGATGGCACGGTCGGCGCCGATGGCCAGCGCGGTGCGCAGCGTCTCCTGGGAGGCCTGGGTGCCGATGGACACGGCCACGATCTCGGCAGCCACGCCCGCCTCCTTCAGCCGCACCGCCTCTTCCACGGCGATCTCGTCAAAGGGATTCATGGACATCTTGACGTTGGCGGTCTCAACGCCGGTGCCGTCGGACTTGACGCGCACCTTGACGTTGTAGTCCACCACGCGCTTCACGGGCACGAGGATCTTCATGGCTCGGGGTCTTGGGGACGTTGGAAAAAGAGCCGGATTCTAGCGCAGCACCCCCCGCTGGCGCAGGTTGGACGGCGCCCGGCTGTCCAAGGACCGCTGCCCGCCGGGAACAGCTCAGTCGGCGGCGAACCGCCCGCGCAGCAGGTGCTTCTGGATCTTGCCTGTGGAGGTCTTGGGCAGCGGCCCGAAGACCACGCTCCTGGGCGCCTTGTAATGGGCGAGCCGTTCGCGGCAGAAGGCCACCAGCTCGGCCTCGGTGACCGCCACGCCCTCGCGCAGCGTCACGAACGCGCAGGGGCTCTCGCCCCACTTCGGGTCGGGCCTGGCCACCACCGCGGCCTCCAGCACCGCCGGGTGGCGGTACAGCACGTCCTCCACCTCGATGGAGGAGATGTTCTCGCCGCCCGAGATGATCACGTCCTTGGAGCGGTCGCGGATCTTCACGTAGCCGTCCGGGTACTGCACCGCCAGGTCGCCGGTGTGGAACCAGCCGCCCGCGAAGGCCTCGGCCGTGGCCGCCGGGTTCTCCAGGTAGCCCTTCATGGTGATGTTGCCGCGGAACATGATCTCGCCCATGGTCTCGCCGTCACGCGGCACGGGCTGCATCGTCTCCGGGTCGAGCACCGCCATGGCTTCCTGCATGGGATAGCGCACCCCCTGGCGGCCGTTGAGGCGCACCTGTTCCTCCAGGGGCAGCGCCTCCCACTCGGGGTGCTTCGCGCACACCGACGCGGGACCGTAGACCTCGGTGAGCCCGTAGACGTGGGTGATGTCGAAGCCCATGCGGGCCATGCCCTCGATCATGGCCGCCGGCGGCGATGCGGCCGCCACCAGGCCACGCACCTTGTGGTCGATGCCGCGCTTCCAGTCCTCGGGAGCGTTGATCAGCATGTTGTGCACCACCGGCGCGCCGCAGTAGTGGGTCACGCCGTGGGTCCGGATGGCCTCGAGGATCGCCTTCGCCTCCACGCGCCGCAGGCACACGTGGGTGCCGGCCAGCAGCGTGATGGTCCACGGAAAGCACCAGCCGTTGCAGTGGAACATGGGCAGCGTCCACAGGTAGACGGGGAAGTGGGGCATGGCCCAGCTCACCACGTTGCCGGTGGCATTGAGGTAGGCGCCGCGATGATGCGTCACCACCCCCTTGGGATTGCCCGTGGTTCCCGAGGTGTAGGACAGCGCGATGGCATCCCACTCGTCCTGCGGACCCGGCGCCTCGAAGGCCGGATCGCCTTCGGCGAGGAAGGCCTCGTAGTCGCATTCGCCGATGCGGCCACCGCCCGCGGCCAGCGGATCGTCGATGTCCACCACCAGCGGCCGAACCGGCAGCTCACGCAGCGCCGCTTCGATGGTGGCGGAGAACTCGCGGTCGGTGAGCAGCACCTTCGCCTGTCCGTGGGCGAGCTGGAAGGCGATGGCCGCGGGATCGAGGCGGGTGTTCAGGGCATTGAGCACCGCGCCCGCCATGGGCACCGCGAAGTGCGCCTCGATCATGTGGGGCGTGTTGGCTGCCATGACGGCCACCGTGTCACCCGCTCCGATGCCGCGCCGGCAGAGCGCCGAGGCCAGCCGCCGGCTGCGCGCGTGCACCTCGGTCCAGGTGAGGCGCCAGTCGCCATGCACCACGGCGAGGCGCGCCGGATGGACCTCCGCCGCCCAGGGCAGGAAGGACACCGGAGTCAGGGGCACGCAATTTGCTCGATTCGGCTCCAGACCCTCGTTGAAGCGATTGCGACGGGACATCGGCCTCACTTAAGCGTTTGTTTTTCGTGGAGATGTACCAGCGTGCCCGAAGCGCGCAGGACCGCGCCGGACACCGGCCGCGGCGCTGCGCGGCGCAAATGGCGCGCGGATCATAAGTCAACCGGCCGGACCCACCCGGCGTAACCGAACCGACACGAACCCACCGCGATCGGCTTCATCCGACACCATGCCTCCGCCGGCCGACGCCACCGTCACGCTCCGCCCCCAGGATTCCGCCACCGCGTCCGGGAATGCGCTGCTTGACCGCACCAACCGCACCTTCATCTGCAGCGTGCTGTTCCTCGACATCGTCGAGTACTCGCGCAAGCCCGTCTCCGAGCAGATCCTGCTCAAGGAGCGCTTCAACAGCCTGATCGCCGATTCCATCGACGATCTGCCACCCAACGATCGCATCATCCTCGACACCGGCGACGGCGTGGCCATCAACTTTCTCGGCGACCCCGAGGATGCGCTGTTCGTGGCCATCGCCCTGCGCGACGCGTTCCGCCGTCCGGTGGCCAGCGGCCTGCGCCTGGAGGCGCGCATGGGCCTGAACCTCGGACCGGTGCGGCTGGTGAAGGACCTCAATGGCCAGCCCAACATCATCGGCGACGGCATCAACGTGGCCCAGCGGGTGATGAGCTTCGCCGAGCCGGGCCAGGTGCTGGTGTCACGCTCGTACTTCGAGGTGGTCTCGCACCTGTCGGCGGGCTACTCGCAGATGTTCTCCTACCGCGGCTCGCGCACGGACAAGCACGTGCGCGAGCACGAGGTGTGGGAAGTGGCCGCCACCACGGGCGTGAACAGCGACGTGCGTCCGCGGCGGCCGGGGCGTCGCGAGGACGCCCCGGAGGTGACCGCGCTGCCGCCTTCCATGGTGGCGTCCGCGCCGCCCTGGTGGCGCAATGCCCATCTCGCCTACGCGGCCTCGGCATTCTCCGTGGTCCTGCTCGCCGCCGCCGTGATGCTGTCGCGCGACCGCCCGGAACCGACCGGCGGAAGGGAAGCGCCGCTCTCGGTCACCGCGCCCGTCCCCGCACCGCTCGCGCCCGCGCCCGCGCCCGAGACGGTCGTGGTGCACCGCATGCTCGACATCGAGGAGCTCATGCCCGAGCCGGTGGGCCCCTTGTCCGGCGCCGGCCGCGATCGCGGCGAGGCTCGCCGGCGCAACGCCACGCCGGCCGAGCCCCCGCGCAGCGCCCGGCTCGACCGGCCGTCCGACGCGCTGCCCGGCGCGCCCGCGGATGCCACCCCCGCCGCCACGACGCCTGCGGCAAGTGCCGCCCCCCTGGAAAAGGCCGTCATCGCCCTCGCGGTGAGCCCCTGGGGCGAGATCTACGTGAACGGCACCCGCCTCGGCGTCACGCCGCCGGTGAACGTGGTGGAGGTGAACCCCGGTCGCGTCGAGATCGAGATCCGCAACTCCGGCTTCCCCAGCCACCTCACCACCCTCGACCTCACGCCCGGCCAGCAGGTGCGGGTGAAGCACAAGTTCTGATCCCATGGGCGCCCGCATCCGCCTGCTCGCAATGCTTCTGGCACTCGCCGCCCTGTCCGCGCTGCAGGGCTGCGCCAGCGGGCCGTTCAAGGACCTGCAGAACCCCTTCAAGGACGTGCAGAACCCGTTCGGGAAGAGCAAGGGGCAGCTCATGCTGGAAGACGGCATCCGCGACTACGAGGATGGCCAGTACAAGTCCTCCGCCCGCAAGCTCAGGGGCGCCATCGACGAGGGCCTGCGGCCGAGCGACCGGATCAGCGCGCACAAGTACCTCGCCTTCATCAATTGCGTCTCCAGCCGGGAGATCCAGTGCCGCGAGGAGTTCCGGTCGGCGCTCGCGATCGACCCGCGCTTCGAGCTCTCGCCCGCAGAGGCGGGCCACCCCATCTGGGGCCCCGTGTTCCGCAGCCTGAAGGCCGCCCGGTGAACGACGCCGCTCCGCGGGCCCTGTCCGAGGCCGACACCACGCAGCCCATGGCCGTCGCCACGGAGGCGGCAGGGACCACCGCCGCTCTGGCCCCGCCCATCACCCACCTGGGACGCTACGAGGTGATGGCACGCCTCGGGGAGGGCGCAATGGGCACCGTGTACAAGGCCCATGACCCGCTGCTCGACCGGCTGGTGGCCATCAAGACCGTGAACCTCAACCTGCCCAGGGAGGACCTGGCGGAGTACGAGGCGCGCTTCTACCAGGAGGCGCGCGCAGCCGGCGGACTGAGTCATCCGAACATCGTCGTCATCCACGACATCGGCAAGACCGACCAGGTGGCCTTCATGGCCATGGAGTACCTGGAGGGCCGCGAACTTCGCACCATCCTGTCCCAGCGGGGCTCGCTGCCCGTGGAGGACGCGGTGCGCATCGGCGCCCAGGTCGCCGAGGGGCTCGCCTACGCCCACGGGCGCGGCGTGATCCACCGCGACGTGAAGCCCACCAACATCATGGTCGGGCGCGACGGCCACGCCAAGATCACCGACTTCGGCATCGCGCGCATGCGCACCTCCGAGCTCAAGACCATGACCGGGATGATCCTGGGCTCGCCGCGCTACATGTCGCCCGAGCAGGTGTCGGGCAAGCGCGCCGACCACCGCAGCGACATCTTCGCGCTGGGCGTGGTGCTCTACGAGATGCTCACGGGGCAGCCACCGTTCCAGGCCGACACGGTGCACGGCGTGATGTACCAGACCATGAGCGCCAATCCGCCCGCGCCCAGCACGCTGCGCCAGTCGATCCCGCCGATCCTCGACTTCGTGGTGGCCAAGGCGCTCGCCAAGGCGCCCGAGGCGCGCTACCAGGACGCGCGCGAACTGGCCGAGGACCTGCGTGCGAGCCTCGAGGCCGGCCGTGCCGGCGCCGTGGAGCAGCGCATCCGCGCCAGCCTCGCCGCGGCGCCCGCGGCCACCGATCTGCCGGGCGTGGAAACCCGCCGCGACCATGCCGAGGCCGCCAGCGACGAGGCCACCGAGGAGGTGCCGCTGAAGCTGCTCGCCTCCCAGCCCTCCTTCACCGTATCCAAGGTGTTCGACTCCACCGAGGCCACGTTGCGGCTGGCCGCGCTGGCGGGGCAGTCGCTCGAGCCCCCGGCCCCCAAGCCCCGCGGCCAGGTCCAGCCCCCGCCGGTCGACCCGGCTGCGCCGCCGGCCGCGAAGGTGGCCCCCTGGCTGTGGGCGGTGGCCGGGGCGGCGCTGGTGGCCGCGGCGACGATCCTGCTGCTGGGCTGAGTCCGGCGCGCTGCGGGCTCAGCCCCGCTCGCGCAACGCCTGCACCGCCTCCTCGATGCGCGACACCGGGATGGTCTCCATGCCCTCGATGGGCGTGCGCGGCTGGTTGGCGCGCGGCACGATGGCGTGGGTGAAACCCAGCTTGGCCGCCTCGCGCAGCCGCTCCTGGCCGCGCTGCACCGGGCGCACCTCGCCCGCCAGCCCCACCTCGCCGAAGGCCACCAGCTTGGATGGCAGCGGCCGGCCCCGCAGAGAGGAGACGATGGCGAGCAGCACGGGCAGGTCGGCCGCCGGCTCGTCGATCTTCACGCCGCCCACGGCGTTCACGAACACGTCCTGGTCGCGCGCCGCCACGCCCGCGTGACGGTGCAGCACGGCCAGCAGCATGGCGAGCCGGTTCTGCTCCAGGCCCACGGTGAGGCGGCGCGGATTGGACAGCGGGCTCTCGTCCACCAGCGCCTGGATCTCCACCAGCAGCGGGCGGGTGCCCTCCTGGGTGACCATGACACAGGAGCCCGGCACCTCCTGGCCGTGCTGCGACAGGAACAGGGCGGAAGGGTTGGACACGCCCTTGAGCCCCTTGTCGGTCATGGCGAACACGCCCAGTTCGTTGACCGCGCCGAAGCGGTTCTTGATGGCGCGCACCAGCCGGAAGCTGGAGTGGGTGTCGCCCTCGAAATAGAGCACGCAGTCGACGATGTGCTCGAGCACCCGCGGACCGGCGATGGCGCCCTCCTTGGTCACGTGCCCCACCAGCAGCAGCGCCGTGCCCGAGGCCTTGGCGAAGCGCGTGAGCTGCGCCGCGCACTCGCGCACCTGGGCGACGCTGCCTGGCGCCGAGGCTAGCGCCTCGGAATAGACGGTCTGGATGGAGTCGATCACCGCCACCTCGGGGGCGTGGGCCTGCAGCGCGGCCAGCACGCGCTCGAGCTGGATCTCCGCGAGCAATTCCACGGCGCCCGCGTCCACCCCGAGCCGGCGCGCGCGCAGCGCCACCTGCCGGGCGGACTCCTCGCCGCTCACGTACAGCACCCGTGCACCCGTGCCCAGCGCGGCCAGCGCCTGCAGCAGCAAAGTGGACTTCCCGATCCCGGGGTCGCCGCCGATCAGCACCACCGCGCCGGCCACCAGGCCGCCGCCGAGCACCCGGTCGAGTTCGGCGATGCCGGTGGGACGGCGCGGATCCTCGGCGGCCTCGACATCCGAGAGCCGGGCCACCCGGCTGGCCGGGGCCACGCCCTGGTAGCGGGCCGGGGCGCCTTCCGCGATGCTCTCCACCAGCGTGTTCCAGGCGCCGCAGTGCGGGCACTGGCCCTGCCACTTGGGCGATTCGCCGCCGCACTCGGTGCAGGCGTAGGCGGTCTTCGACTTGGCCATGGAATCCGGAGGGATCGGGACGGGGCGGCGTGGGGGAGGGATCCGGGGATGGAGGCAAGGCCTCGGCACCAGCGCGCGAGTCTAGCCCAGCGCCTTCCCCGCCCCCACTTCCGGCACGCGCCGGCGGATAATCCGTCTCCATGCCCTTCGCGTTCTACGAGCGCCTGAGCGCGCCGCGCCGGCGCACCTACGACCGCAGCGACGCCATCGTCGAGCTGGCGCTGCCCGCGGGACCCGACCCGCGGCCCGCGGCCGAGGCGATCGTGCGCGCCCTGGAGGCCGAGCGCGAGTTGCCGGTGCAGCGCAGCTGCCAGGCGCTGCTCGACGACCTGGTGGCGCGCTTCGGGGTGCCGCCGCTGCGCGCCCGGGTGTACGCCGCGCGGCCCAGCGGCGACTGGGGCGAACTGCACGGCATGTACTTCCCGCTCGAGGACGGCGCCGACGCGCGCGTCGAGCTCTGGATGCGCACCGCCATGAAGGCGAAGGTGGTGGCGCCGCGCACCTTCCTGCGCACCCTGGTGCACGAGTTCTGCCACCACCTGGACTACGAGCACTTCGGCCTGCCCGAGACCTTCCACACCGAAGGCTTCTACAAGCGCGAGTCGCACCTGCTCAACCAGCTCGCGGGCCCGCCGCCGCCGCGCGGCCGCGCTCAGGCCGCCGCGGGCGACACCGACACGGGCACGCGCGGGGCGAGCGCGCACAGCAGTTCGTAGCCCACGGTGCCCGCGGCACGGGCCACCGCATCCACCGGCTGGGCGCGGCCCCACAGCTCCACCGCCGTCCCGACCCCCGCGTCCGGCAGGCCCGTGAGGTCCACGGCCAGCATGTCCATCGAGACGCGTCCCAGTGTCCGCGTGGGTGTCCCCGCCACCACCACCGGCGTGCCGGTGGGGGCGTGGCGCGGGTAGCCGTCCGCGTAGCCGCAGGCCACGATGCCGGCGCGCATGGGCCGGTCCGCCACGAAACCGCCGCCATAGCCCACGGCCTCGCCGGGCCGGAGTTCCTGCACGGCGATCACCTCGGAGGCCAGCGTCATGGCGGGACGCAGGCCGAGGGAGGCAGCGTCGCGGTCGTCGAAGGGCGTGGCCCCGTACACGGCGATGCCCGGACGCACCCATTGGACGCGCGTGGCCGGATGGCGCAGCAGCGCGGCGGAATTGGCGCAGGAGCGTGGCGCGCGCGAGCCCGCGCAGGCGCGCTCGAACTCCGCCAGGGGCGCGGCGACGCCCCCGGGCGTCTCGGCGGCCGCGAAATGGGTCATGAGCACCAGCGAGGCGACGTTGGGGTGTCCCTCCAGGGCGGAGCGCGCGCTGACGAAGGCGTCCGGCCGGAAACCTAGGCGGTTCATGCCGCTGTTGAGCTTGAGCCAGGCATGCACGGGCCGCGGCAGGCGCGCCCGCTCCAGGCGCTCGAGCTGCCGCGCGTCGTGCACCACCACGGCGAGAGCCCGCTCGGCGCACAGCGCCAGTTCGGCATCGTCGAAGGCACCCTCCAGCAACAGCACGGTTCCGGCGAAACCGGCCTCGCGCACGCGCAGCGCCTGCTCGATCTCCAGCAGTGCGAGTCCGTCCGCGGCCGCCAGCGCCGGCAGGCAGCGCATCAGCCCGTGGCCGTAGGCATCGGCCTTCGCCACCGCCATCAGCCGCGCTCCGCCCGCGTGGGCACGCAGCACCGCAAGGTTCGCGGCGATCGCGGCGAGATCCACGTGCGCGCGCAGGGGACGGGGCATGGTCGGGTTTCCCGGGCTCGCGGCGGGCATCGCCGCGCCGCGGATTCTAGCGTCCGCCTCGTGCGACGCGGCTGATTCTCTGGGGAATCATGGTATAAAGCCGGCGCGCCGGCGCCGCCGCGCCCACGACAACGCCGAGCCAGAGTCCCACCCCCCGCCCGATGAATCGCGGCTTCTACACGATCCTCGCGGCACAGTTCTTCTCCGCCCTCGCCGACAACGCGCTGCTGTTCGCGGCCATCGCGCTGCTCAAGGAACTGACGGCGCCCGACTGGCAGACGCCCGTCCTGCAGCAGTTCTTCGTGTTCGCGTACATCGCCCTCGCTCCCTTCGTGGGCCCGTTCGCCGACTCGCTGCCCAAGGGTCGCGTGATGTTCGTGAGCAACGCCGTGAAGATCGGCGGCTGCGCAGCCATGCTCGCGGGGATGCATCCGCTGTACGCCTATGGCCTGGTGGGCATCGGTGCAGCCATGTACTCGCCCGCCAAGTACGGCATCCTCACCGAGTACCTTCCGCCCTCCAAGCTGGTCCTGGCCAACGGCTGGATGGAGGGTCTCACGGTGGCGTCCATCATCCTCGGAGCCATCATCGGCGGCATCATGGTCGGAGACCACTTCTCCGACTGGATGTTCGACCGCTTCTCCTTCCTCGGCGAGCTGCCTCGCATGGATTCCGCGCCCGAGCTGGCCATCCTCGTGATCCTGCTGCTGTACCTGGTCGCGGCGCTGATCAACCTCTGCAT
>CAZXJW010000115.1:0-9215 GCA_964641005.1 uncultured Rhodocyclaceae bacterium | reverse complement strand
CCCATGAGCACCGTGGCGCGCGGCAGGTCGCGCAGCAGCCAGCCCAGGTCGAAGCGGCGGTGGTACAGCATGCGCGCACCCGAGAGCAGCGCGCAGTGGTGCGCCACGAACAGGCCGTGCACGTGGAACACGGGCAGCGCGTGCAGCAGCACGTCACCCGGCCCGAAGCCCCAGGCCTGCACCAGCGCGAGGCCGTTGGAGGCGAGGTTGCCGTGGCTGAGCATGGCGCCCTTGGAGCGCCCCGTGGTGCCGGAGGTGTAGATGATCACCGCCAGGTCGTCATCGCCGCGCGGCACCGGCGCATGCACCGCCGGCTGCGCCGCGGCCGCCGCCACGAGGCTGCCGCCGCCGTCGGCATCGAGGGTGTGCAGGGCGCGCACCCCTGCTGCGCGGGCAGGCGCCTCGAGCGCCGCATGCGCGACGGGCGCACACACGAACACCGCGGGTTTCGCGTCCTCCAGGAAATAACCGATCTCCGCCGGCGTGTAGGCGTTGTTGAGCGGCAGGTACACGAAACCACCGCGCAGGCAGGCGAGGTACAGCGCCAGCGCCTCCGGCGACTTGTCCACCTGGGCCGCGACGCGATCTCCAATGGCCGCGCCCGCGGCCGCGAGCGCGTTGGCGAAGCGTGCCGAGGCCTCGTCCAGGTCGCCCCAGGACCACGCGCGCCCGGTCTCGGTCTCGAGCAGCGGTGCTGAAGCATCGGCGGGGAAGCGGCTGCGAAGCAGCGCGTGGAAGCTGCGGTCGTTCACGACAGCGGCACCTCCTGGAAACTGCGCACCCGGCGATCCACCACCCCGGCCTGCGCCCACGCCTGCGTGTCGCTCGCGAGATCACGGCCGGCGCCCAGCACCCCCGCCACGGCACCGGCGGGCAGCGTCTGCAGGCGCGTGGCGGGAACGGCGTCCACCTCGTGGGCAGCGGCTGCCAGCGCCACGTAGATGGCGCCGCCGGCCTCGCCCGGGAGCCACAGCAGGATGCGCCGGCCCGTGGCGCGCAGCCGTGCCGCGGCCGCCGAGACCTGGGCCACGGCCATGGACGGCATCAGCCGCTCGTCGTCCAGCCCCGCGGCCTGTCCGGGGGAGTCGAGCAGCAGCACCACGACAGGGGGGCGAGCGGGCTCCGCCGCGTCGAGCAGCGCCCGCGCCACGCGCCACGCACCGTGGGCGTCCACGGGCACGCCACCGACGAACCCCGCGAAGCTCGCATGACCGCCGTGGACCCACCCCTCGCCGGCCACCGTGCCATCGGCGAATGCCGCGTCCCAGCCGCCCGGGAACCACTGGTCGAGCTGCGATTCGAGCGCCTCGGGCAGGTGCTGCATGTCCAGCGGTTCGTCGCGGCCCCGCAGCCGCGGCAGGCCGCGCAGCAGTTCCCGCTGCCGGGCCCGCACATCCGGCACGCCGCCGGGATCGCGCCGCCACGCACGCAGCGTGGCGTGCAGTTCCACCGGGTCCGCCAGCACGCCGGCGGGATCGCGCCGCAGCCGCGCCTGCACTCCGTAGATCTCGTCCACCGCCTCGGGCAGCAGCCGCACGCCGGCCACGCCACCGAGCGCGCGCGGACCCGACAGGCCGAGCAGCGTGTCGCGGCGATAGAAGCGCGTGCGCGCCGCGCAGGCGAGCAGGCTCGCGCCACCGAAGCAATGGCGCCCGAGCACCGCGGCCACGGGCACGCCGGCCTGCACGGCCTCGGTCACGCGCTGCTGCAGCTTGCGGAATGCGCCCAGCACGGGCACTCCTTCGGTGAGCCGCGCGCCGGCGGAATCCAGGCACAGCAGCAGCGCGGCGCCGCCCTCGCGCGCCGCGTCGGCAGCGGCGGCCAGCACTTCCGCCTCCTCGCGGCCGATGGCGCCCGAGTCGAGCGACGGGTCGGTGGCCGCAATCACCACGGGCAGCCCCCCTAGCGCGGCGCGCGCCGAGCATGCACCCGCCGCCGAGGCGACCGGCACGAGGCTGCGGGTGTCCACCAGCGCCTCGAGCGTTGCCACCAGCCCGGCATCCACGGGCGCGCCTGCCCTCAGATCGCGCACCAGCGGCGCAGGATGTGGGCGAAGGCGTCGGTGGACTGGAGCACGCGCTCGGCCACGCAGTACTCGTCGGTCTGGTGCGCCATGTGTGCCTCGCCGGGACCGAGGATGACGATGGGGGGTCCGCCGTAGCCCTTGTGCAGGGCGGCGGCATCGGTGAAGTAGGTGGCGGTGCGGGCCTCGGGCCTCGCGCCGAGCAGCGGTTGCATCACGTCGAACACCTGCTGCACCCAGGCGTGCTCGGGCTCGGTGTACACGGGCGGCACGTCGAGCAGGGTGTTGAAGGACACCTCGGGCCCGAGGGCGCGCGCCAGTTCGTCGCGGATGTGTGCGTGGTCCTGGCCGGGCACGGTGCGCATGTCCAGGCCGATGGCGGCGCGGTCCGGCACGGAGTTGATGTTGAGGCCGCCGTGCAGGGTGCCGATGTTGAGCGTGCCCTGCCCCATCATGGGATGGGGCGGATTGGAGAAGCGGAAGCGCTCCAGCGCCACCACCGCGTGGGCGGCCTTGCACACGGCGTTCACGCCCTTCTCGGGCATGGACCCGTGCGCGGTGATCCCCTGGGTGCAGGCTTCCAGCCAGAACGCGCCCTTGTGACCCACGTAGGGGTAGTTGGAGGTGGGCTCGGCCACCACCACCGCACCGGCACGACCCAGCGCACCGGGACGGCGGATCAGGTCGAAGGCGCCCTCGCAGCCGGTCTCCTCGCCGGCGGTGATCACCAGTTCGACGCCCGCGGTGTGGTCGAGGTGGGGTGCGAGTTCGATGGCCGCGGCCACGAAGGCGGCCACGCCGCTCTTCATGTCGCTCGAGCCCCGGCCGTAGACGCGCCCGCTGTCGGTCTCGCCGGCGAAGGGATCGCGGCTCCAGGGCTTGGCGCCGAGCGGCACGATGTCGATGTGGCCGGTGAAGCACAGCGGCTTCGCGTCATCGCGGCCGCCGCGGCGCGCCACCAGGCTGGCGCGGCCGGCGCCCAGCGGGTGATAGGTCACGTGGAAGCCGGCGGCCTCGAGGAGCCCGCCGATGTGGCGGGCACAGGGTTCCTCCTGGCCGGGCGGATTGATGGTGTCGAAGTGCAGCAGCGCGCGGGTGAGTTCGACCGGATCGGGTCGCATGGGGCAATCCTCCTGGGTCCGGCGAGTGTACCGCTGCCGCTCAGCCGAAGTAGGCCGACACGAGCGCGGGATGGTGACGCAGCTCCTCGCTGCTGCCCGAGGCCACCACGCGCCCGCCCTGCAGCACGTAGCCGCGCTGGGCGATTGCCAGCGTCTGGTGGACGTTCTGCTCCACCAGCAGGATGCCGATGCCGCGCTCCCGAAGGCCTGCGATGACGGCGAAGTTGTCCTTCACGAAGCGCGGCGA
The DNA here is from genome assembly GCA_964641005.1 of uncultured Rhodocyclaceae bacterium. Lineage (GTDB taxonomy): Bacteria > Pseudomonadota > Gammaproteobacteria > Burkholderiales. The sequence continues at coordinate 5,824 of CAZXJW010000115.1, read as the reverse complement.
CAGGCCGAGCGAGGGTTCGTCGATCACCAGCAGCCGCGGCTCGCCCATGAGACCGCGGCCGATGGAGAGCATGGCCTGCTCGCCGCCGGACAGCGTCCCGGCGAGCTGCCGGTCGCGCTCGCGCAGCCTCGGGAACACCGCGTGCACCGACTCGAGGGCGCGCTCCACCGCGGCGCGGTCGCGCACCCGCCAGGCGCCGGCGAGCAGGTTCTCGCGCACGGTCAGGCGCGGGAACACGCGTCGGCCTTCGGGAATGGCGCCCACGCCCAGCGCGGCCACGCGATGCGGCGGCAGGGCGTCGATGCGGGCGCCGTCCAGGCGGATCTCGCCGGCGCGCGGCGGCGTGAGGCCGAGGACGGCACGCACCAGCGTGGTCTTGCCGGCGCCGTTGGCGCCCAGCAGGCAGGTGATCTCGCCGGGCGCGGCCTCGATGGACACGCCCGTCAGCACGTCGGCCTGGTCGTAGCCGGCCACCAGGTCGCGCACCTGCAGCGCGGCGCCGGCCGTGCTCACGCTTCCCCCAGGTAGGCGCGGCGCACCTCGGGATCGCGCGAGACCTCCGCGTAGGAGCCCTCGCAGAGCCGGCGGCCGTAGTCGAGCACCATGCAGCGGTCGCTCACGCGCTCGATCACCGCCATGTCGTGCTCGATGAGGATCACGGCGGTGTCGGGACGGCGCGCCTTCACGGCCTGCAGGTCGGCCATGAGCGCGTGGGTCTCCTCCGGGGTCATGCCGGCGGAGGGCTCGTCGAGCAGCAGCAGGCGGGGCGCGCGGATCAGCGCCCGGCAGATCTCCACGCGGCGCCGGTCGATCATGGGCAGGGCGCGCAGCGGCTCGGCGAGGCGTCCTGCGAGCGCGGGGCTGAACACGGCCAGCAGCTCGCGCGCCTCGGCGGCCCGGACCGCCACATCGGCCGACAGCGCGCGCCGCGCGAACAGGTTGTGCCACGGATCGTGGGCGAGCTCGAGATGCAGGCCGAGCATGAGGTTGTCGAACACCGACAGCTCGGAGAGCAGGCGCAGCCGCTGGAAGGTGCGGGCCACGCCGTGGCGCGCCACCAGCGGCGGCGCGGCGCCGGTGATGTCGGCGCCGCCGAAGCGCACCCGGCCGCCGGCGGTGCGCACGAACCCGGTGACGGCGTTGAAGAAGGTGGTCTTGCCCGAGCCGTTGGGACCGATCAGCCCGAGCAGTTCGCCGGGCCTCGCCACGAGATCGAGGCCATCGAGCGCCGTGAGGCCGCCGAATCGCACCGTCAGGCCGGACACCTCGAGCAGCGGTGCACCCGCCGGGGACCCGGCCGGCGGTTCACCCCGGGCGGAGCCTTCGAGGGACGCGCTCATGGCAGACCCGGCCAGCGTCGCAGCGCGCGCGGCAGCAGCCCGGCGGGGCGCAGCCGCAGCACCAGGATCACCAGCACGGCGAACAGCAGGAAGCGGTACTCCTGCAGGCCCTGCAGCTTCTCCGGCAGCACCACCACCAGGAAGGCCGCGGGCAGCAGCCCGAGCGGATTGCCGATGCCGCCGAGGATGACGATGGACACCAGCACCAGCGAGTCGCCGAAGGCGAAGGCGGGCGGCGCCACGAAACCCGTGACCATGGCGAGCAGCGCGCCGGCGAGGCCGCACAGCGCGTTGCCGGCGCTGAAGGCGGCGATCTTCCACGCGCCCGTGTTCACGCCGAAGGCGGAGGCCGCGGTCTCGTCCACGCGCACGGAGTCCATCGCGAGTCCGATCCAGGAACGCTCCAGCCGCCGCACCAGCACGTACGCGCCTCCGAGCAGCGCCAGGGCGAGCAGTGCGTAGGGGACGTAGAAGGACCACTCCGTCTCCTCGTCGAGCGCGATGGCGTCGTTGAAGGCGAAGCCGCCGAACGTGAATCCCGGCACCTTCAGGCCCTGGGGCCCGCCGAGGGCATCGTTCACCTCGAGGAAGGTTCGGAACAGCAGTCCGAAGGCGATGGTGACCAGCGCGGCGTAGTGGCCGCGGGTGCGCAGCAGCGGCAACGCCAGCAGCAGGCCGGCGAGCGCCGCGAGGCCGGCGCCGATCACCAGCACCAGCGGCGCGGGGACATGGCCGCCGAGCACGGCGGCGGTGTACGCGCCCACGCCCAGGAAGGCGGCGCCGGCGAAGTTGGCCACGCCGGTGTAGCCGAACTGCAGGTGCAGGCCCAGTGCCGCCAGCGTCTGCAGCGCCACGGTGCAGAGCATGAGCAGCGCGAAGTTGTCCTCCCGCAGCAGGCCCACCAGCGCGCACGCGCAGGCGGCCGCGGCCAGCGCCACGAGGCGGGGATGGGCGAAGGCGGAATCCGAGGCGGTCCGGCCCGCGGCGGTGCTCTGCAGGCCCACCAGCAGCGCGGCACCCACGGCCACCACGCCGATCACCGCGGCCTTGTGGTGCACCATCAGCAGCGCCCCGGCGAGCAGCGCGCCGCCGAGCACCGCGACCAGCGCGGGCCACGCACGCGGCCCTTGCGCCTGCCGATGCGGGGCATCGGGAGACGGGCGGCCGGGGCGATGCGGATCGGGCACGGGCGGAGCGGTGTCGGGACTGCGCGCGGGCTCAGACGCGCTCGGCGGATCGCTCCGCGAGCAGTCCCGCCGGACGCCAGGTCATGAGCGCGATCACCGCCGCGAAGGCGAACACGTCGCGGTAGGCGCTGCCCCCGGGCACCAGCAGCGATCCCACGGTCTGGAGCGCCGCGAACACCATGCCTCCGATGACCGCTCCCCACACGCTGCCGAGCCCGCCCACCACCGCCGCGGAGAAGCCGATGGCCCCCAGCAGCAGGCCCACGCCGAAGTTCACTTCGCTGTAGTAGAGCCCGTTCACCACCCCGGCCAGGGCCGCCAGCGCCGAGCCCAGGGCGAAGGTGGCGAGCACGGTGGCGCGGAATGGAATGCCCATCACCGAGGCGGTCTCCGCGTCCTGGGCCACGGCGCGGATGGCCAGGCCGATGCGGGTGCGCTCGAGCAGCAGGCCGGTGGCGAGGATCGCGGCGAGGCCGATGCCCAGCAGGATCAGGCTGTCGTGGCGCAGGGTGAAGGCGCCGATCTCGAAGGCGCCCTGGGGCAGCAGGCGCGGGAAGGGCTTGGGGTTGGATCCCTGGGGATAGAACAGCCGCACCGACTCGCGGATGGCGGTGCCGGCCATGAGGGTGATGAGCAGCACGTTGATGGCCGGGGCGCCGCGCAGGGGCAGCACCAGGGTGCGCGCGATCAGGGCGCCCACCAGCGCCATGCCGCCGAGCGCTGCCAGCAGCATCAGGGCGAGCAGCAGCGCGGGATCGGCGAGGCCGGCACCGGTCGCCGCGACGAAGGCCGCCAGGGCAGTGAACGCGCCCAGCATCACCACGTCGCCGTGGGAGAACTTGATCACGTCCATCACGCCGAAGAACAGCGTGAAGCCGGTCGCCACGAGGGCGTAGATCACGCCCAGCATCAGGCCGTTGAAGAGGTACTGCGCGAGCAGCGCGGGGTCCACGGGCGGGGTGGCGTCGGTGCGCTTCCTAGCGCTTCACGAGGCCGCGCCGGCCGCTGGCGTACTCGCTGTCCTCCCATACCATCCAGCGTCCGTCCTGCACCACGAAGCGGGTGATCAGGGGCACGCTGTTCTGGCGATGGTCGTCGAAGCTGATCCTGCCCACCACCGAGTCGACGTCCTTCGTGCGATTGAGCTCCGCCCGGACCTTCTTCCGGTCGGGTCCCACCTTCTCCACGGCATCGATGACCAGGCTCGCGGCGGCGAAGGCGAACGGACCGTAGGCCTCGGGATCGTCCGGGTACTTCTGCTTCGCGTAGGCCTCCAGGAACACCTTGCCGCCGGGCAGCTTCTCCACGGGCGCGCCCTCGCGGAACGCCAGCGTGCCCTCGGCGAGCGGGCCCAGGCCCTCGATGTAGGCATCGGAGATGATCCCCGAGGTGCCCTGGAACACCGCCTTAACGCCGAGCTTGTCCATCTGGCTGCGGATGCGCACGCCCAGCGGCGTGGTGCCGCCGAAGTAGATCACCTCGGGCCTGAGCTCCTTGATGCGGGTGAGTTCGGTGGAGAAGTCCTGCTGGTCGGCCGTGACGCCGAAGGTGCCGAGGATCTTCCCGCCGGCCTTCGCCAGCGCTTCCGAGAAGTACTTGTTGTGCCCCTTGCCGTAGTCGGTGGTGTCGTGGATCACGGCCCAGGTGCGGAACTTCAGGCCGGTGACGAACTGCGCGGCCGTCTCGTTCTGGTTGATCATGGTGCCGTTGACGCGGTGGATCTCCTTGTAGTCGTTGCCATAGGTGATGTCGGGCAGCACGGCGCCCCACACCACCAGCGGCAGGCCGAAGCGCTTGTAGACGTCCACGGTGGCCATGGCCACGGTGGAGCAGTAGTGCGTGACACCGGCCACGATGCCGTTGTCGGAGGCCGCGCGCGTGGCCACCTGCACGCCCACGTTGGGCTTGCACTCGTCATCGAGCACCACCAGCTCGTACGCGTACTTCGACTTCGGGTCGGCATTGCGCAGCCGCACCGCGAGATCGGCGGAGTTGCGCCCGCCGAGGCCGTTGGCCGACACGCCGCCGGTGAGCGGGCCGATGAAGGCGATGCGCACGGTGTCCTTCGCGCCGGCCGGCATGACAACGGCAAGCGCCGCGGCGGCGAGGACGGCGGGAACGAGGACTCGGGTGATGCGGATCATGGCGCGCTCCACGGCGGCGGGGGTGTCCCGAGCGTAGGCACCGGCCGACCCGCTGTCAAACCCGCAGGCAACCGGGTCGCGGTCTCGGCAGCCATGGTGTCCGGCGCGCGAGGGACGCCGCAACGAAAAGGGCGACCCGCGGGTCGCCCTCTGGTGCGATCGCGCCGGGATCAGCGCTTGCGCATCTTGCGGATGGCGGCGAGCTGCGCGGCCAGGGCGGCGAGCTCGGCCTCCACCGCCGCCACTTCCTGCTTGTCCTTGGCGGCCGCGAGCGCCTCCTCGGCGCGCTTCTTGGCCTCGAGGGCCTTGGCTTCGTCCAGGTCGCGGCCGCGGATCGCCGTGTCCGCGAGCACCGTGACCACCTTGGGCTGGACCTCGAGGTAGCCGCCGGCCACGAAGATGAGTTCCTCGCCGGCACCGCCGGCGGGCTTGATGCGCACTTCGCCCGCCCTGATGCGGGTGATGAGCGGGGTGTGCTGTGGGTAGACGCCGAGTTCGCCGGCCTCGCCGGGCAGGACCACGAATTCGGCCTCGCCCGACCAGATCTGCTGTTCCGCGCTGACCACGTCAACGTGCAGGGTGTTCGCCATTGGGGTTCCCGTCGGCCGCCGGGGCGGCCGGTTCGCGGATTACTGGAGCGTCTTGGCCTTCTCGAAGGCTTCCTCGATGGCGCCGACCATGTAGAAGGCCTGCTCGGGCAGGTGGTCGCACTCGCCCTCGACGATCATCTTGAAGCCCTTGATGGTGTCCTTGAGCGGCACGATCTTGCCCGGCGAGCCGGTGAACACCTCCGCCACGTTGAAGGGCTGCGACAGGAAGCGCTGGATCTTGCGGGCGCGGGACACGGCAAGCTTGTCCTCGGGGGCCAGTTCGTCCATGCCCAGGATCGCGATGATGTCGCGCAGTTCCTTGTAGCGCTGCAGCACGGCCTGCACGGCGCGGGTGGTATTGTAGTGCTCCTCGCCGATCACGTTCGGGTCGAGCTGGCGCGAGGTGGAGTCGAGCGGGTCCACGGCGGGGTAGATGCCCAGCGAGGCGATGTCGCGCGACAGCACCACCGTGGCGTCCAGGTGTAGGAAGGTGGTGGCGGGCGAGGGATCGGTCAGGTCGTCCGCGGGCACGTACACGGCCTGGATGGAGGTGATCGAGCCGA
>CAZXJW010000114.1:0-9248 GCA_964641005.1 uncultured Rhodocyclaceae bacterium | reverse complement strand
GTATAAGAGACAGGAACAGCGGGTCGTTCCACAGCAGGATGGTGATGGCGGTCATCTGCGCCACCGTCTTGAGCTTGCCCAGGGCGGAGACGGCCACCGAGCGGCTCTCGCCGATCTGCGCCATCCACTCGCGCAGCGCCGAGATGGTGATCTCGCGGCCGATGATGATCACCGCCACGATGGCGTCCGCCCGGTCCAGGCGCACCAGCATGACCAGCGCGGCGGCCACCAGCAGCTTGTCGGCCACCGGATCCAGGAATGCGCCGAAGGACGACGTCTGGTTGAGGGTGCGCGCCAGCCAGCCGTCGAGCCAGTCGGTGATGGCGCCGGCAAGGAACAGCAGCGCCGCGATCATGTTCTTGCTGGAGTCCGGGATCAGCGCATCGGGCACGTAGAACAGCGCCACGAAGAACGGGATCAGGAGGATCCGCGCCCAGGTGAGCAGGATCGGCACGTTCATCGGCACGCGTGGTTCCCCTTCAACGTCCTAGTGCAGTTGCTGGTAGATCCGCTCGGCGAGCTGGCGGCTGATGCCCTCCACCTGCGTGAGCTCGTCGATGCTGGCCGCCACCACGCCCTTGAGGCCACCGAAGCGCGCCAGCAGCCGCTGGCGGCGCTTGGCCCCGATACCGTCGATGCCCTCCAGCGAGGAGGTGGTGCGCGCCTTGCCGCGCCGGCTGCGGTGCCCGGTGATGGCAAAGCGGTGCGCCTCGTCGCGTACCTGCTGGATGAGGTGAAGAGCCGGGTCGTCCGGTGCCAGGCGCAGGATCTCGCCGGTCTCGGCCACGATCAGCTGCTCCAGGCCGGCCTTGCGCTCCTCACCCTTCGCCACCCCCACCATGGGCAGTTCCGACAGCCCCAGTTCGGCCATCACCTGCATGGCGCCGCTGACCTGCCCGCGGCCGCCATCGATGAGCACCAGGTCGGGCAGGCGTCCCTCCCCTTCCACCAGGCGGCGGTAGCGCCGGTCGAGCACCTGGCGCAGCGCGGCGTAGTCGTCGCCGGGCGTGATGCCGGCGATGTTGTAGCGGCGGTACTCGCTGTTCTGCATGGCGCCGCGGTCGTACACCACGCAGGAGGCCACGGTGGCCTCGCCCATGGTGTGGCTGATGTCGAAGCACTCGATGCGCTGGGCTGAGTCCGGCAGGCCCAGGGCGCGCTGCAGCGCCGTGAGCCGGGCCTCCTGGCTGGCCTGGGTGGCGAGGCGCTGGCGCAGCGAGAGCCGCGCGTTCTGCTCGGCCATCTCCACCCACACGCGGCGCTCGGCCACGGGGTTGGAGACGATCTGCACCCTGGTGGCGGACTGCACGGCGAGCGCCTCGGCCAGCGCCTCCGCGGCCACGGGGCGGTTGACGATCACCAGCGGCGGCACGGGCCGCTCCAGATAATGCTGTGAGAGGAAGGCCTCCAGCGCATCGGCCTCGTCCGCGTCGCGGGCGTTCTGGGGGAACAGGGTGCGGTCGCCACGGTGCACGCCGGCACGGATCATCACCAGGTTCACGGCCGTGATGCCCGACTCGGACACCACCGCCACCACGTCCGCGTCCAGGGCCCGGGTGCTGGAGACGTACTGCGTCTCGCGGATCGCCTTGAGGCTGCGGATGCGGTCGCGGAACAGCGCGGCCTGCTCGTAGTCGAGCCGCTCGGCGGCCTCGGCCATGCGCGCTTCCATGTCCGACAGCACCTCGTCCTCGCGGCCCTGCAGGAACAGGGTGGCATCGCGCACGTCGGCGGCGTAGGCCGTCTCGTCCACCAGACCCACGCAGGGCGCCGTGCAGCGGCGGATCTGGTGCAGCAGGCAGGGACGCGAGCGGTTGGCGAACACCGTGTCCTCGCAGGTGCGCAGCCGGAACACCTTCTGCAGCAGCGCCATGCTCTCGCGCACGCTGCTCGCGTGCGGGAAGGGGCCGAAGTAGCGGTTGGCCTTGTCGAGGGCGCCGCGGTGGAAGCCCAGCCGCGGGAAGCGGTGGCCCGAGAGCATCAGGTAGGGATAGGACTTGTCGTCGCGGTAGAGGATGTTGTAGCGCGGCGACAGGCTCTTGATGAGGTTGTTCTCGAGCAGCAGCGCCTCGCTCTCGGAGCGCGTCACCGTGGTCTCGATGCTGCGCACCTGCGCCACCATCACCTGGATGCGCGGCGACAGGCCGCCCGGCTTCTGGAAGTACGACGACACGCGCTTGCGCAGGTCGAGGGCCTTGCCCACGTAGAGGACCTCGCCGGCGGCGCCGAGCATCCGGTACACCCCCGGCCGGTGCGGCAGGTTCGCGACGGTCTCGTCGAGGATCGGGGCCGTTTCGGCGGTTTCGGCGGGGGCGACGCGCTCGGTCATGGTGCAGCCGCGGGACGTCCGAGGTGTTGCGCCAGGCGGGCGAACACGTCCTCGAACATCGCGGCGGTCAGGCGGCGGGTGTTCGTATTGTATCGGCTGCAGTGGTAGCTATCGAACAGCGCCAGGCCGCCCGGCAGGTCGGCCTGGGCGCCATGGCCGAAGGGAGCGGCCGAGGCCTTCAGTCCCAGGCCCATGAGCACGGCGTCGTGGGCGATGCGGCCCAGCGCGAGGATCGCACTGCCGGGCGCGAGCGCCGCGAGCTCGCCCGCGAGCCAGGCATTGCAGGTGCGGATCTCCGCGGGCACGGGCTTGTTGGCGGGCGGCACGCACTTCACGGCGTTGGTGATGCGGCAGCCGGTCAGCATCAGGCCATCGTCGGCGGCCACGGACACGGCGCGGTCTGCCCAGCCGAAGCGGTGCAGCGTGGCATAGAGCAGTTCCCCCGCATAGTCGCCCGTGAAGGGCCGCCCGGTGCGGTTGGCGCCGTGCAGGCCTGGCGCGAGACCCACCACCAGCAGCCGGGGCCGTGCATCGCCCACGGGCGGGACGGGACGGGCGAAGTAGCCCGGATGCTTCTGCCGCACCGATTCCAGGAATCCGGCCAGGCGCGGGCAGTTGGTGCATCCATCCAGCCCCGCCAGCTCCGGCTGGCGCGGGCCGGTGTTCATCGCCGCGCCGGGAAGGGCAGGACCTGCGCGCTGACCGGCGCCGGCCGGGGCGTGATCTCGCGGTGGTGTGACACCTGGGCCTGGAGCTCCTCGAGGGATCGCTGCAGCTCGTGGAAGCGGCTCCACATCATCCGGCTGATGCGGATGCAGGCGCCGAGGGCATTGCCGGTGCGCTGGCGTTCCAGGTCGATGCGGAACTGCAGCGCCCGCAGGCGCTGGCGCTGTTCGGGCGGCGCCTGGGCGATGACCGCTTCAATGGCCTCGAGCCGGGCGCGCTCGAAGGCCTGCGGATCGTCCCTGGACAGCCGGCTCCAAGTGTCGAAATCGTATTCCATGGTCCCTTTCCGCCCGGGTCTTCGCCGCCCGGTGCCGGGGCAGTATAGGGGACGCCGGCCGCTCAGGCAGGCGGGGCGTCGCGCAGGGCCGCCACCCGCTCCCGGGCGGCCCGGAACGGCGCCTGGCGACCGAGCGCGTCCAAGGGTGGCGCGTGGGGTCGGCCGTGGAGCCGGGCGAGCGCCGCCAGGGTGGCCGGCGGGCACTCCCGATGCAGCCCTTCCGCGAGTTGCGCCGCTGCGCGGGGGTCGTTGCACACCAGTACCACGTCGCAGCCCGCGTCCAGGGCCATGCGCCCGCGTTCCACGATGCCGCCAACGCCGTGCGCCCCCACCATGGTGAGGTCGTCGCTGAAGATGATCCCGCCGAAGCCCAGACGGCCGCGCAGGATGTCCTGCAGCCAGATGCGCGAGTAGCCGGCAGTGAGCGAGTCCACCTCGGGATAGAGCACGTGGGCCGGCATGATCCCGGCCATGGCGTGCTTGGACAGGCGCTCGAACGGCACGAGATCCAGTGCTTCCAGCTCGGCCAGGGGACGCGGGTCCACCGGCAGGTCGGTGTGGGAGTCGGCCTCGGCCCAGCCGTGACCGGGGAAATGCTTGCCCACCGCCGCGCAGCCGCCCTGCCCCAGGCCGTCCACCAGCGCGCCGGCCAGTTCGCTCACGGCCTGCGGATCGGAGTGGAATGCCCGGTCGCCGATCACGCCGCTGCGGCCGTGATCGAGGTCGAGCACGGGCGTGAAGCTGAAGTCCACGCCGTGGGCACGCAGCTCGGCCGCCAGCACGTGGCCGGTGGCCCGGGCCGCGTCGCGCGCAGCCGCCGGATCGGAATCCCAGAGCCGCCCCAGGCTGCGCATGGGCGGCAGCCGCGTGAAGCCATCGCGGAAGCGCTGCACGCGCCCGCCCTCGTGGTCCACGGCGATGGGCAGCGGCGGTGTGCGCAGGTCGTGGATGGAGGCTGTCAGCGCCGCGAGCTGCGCCGGATCCGCGTAGTTGCGCGCGAACAGGATCACGCCGCCCACGGCGGGGTGCAGCAGCAGTTCGCGCTCCTCGGGCATGAGCTCCAGGCCGGCCACGTCGAGCATCACGGGCCCGAGCGGCATCGGGCGTGCAAGCGGATTCAAGGATTCGTCTCCCGGGTTTCGAGGACCACCATGGCGACGGCGCAGCCCTGCTCGTCGCTGATGGAGAGGTGATGGCGGTGGATGCCGCGCTCGGCCATCCAGGCGCCCAGCGCGTCGTCGAAGCGGAACGAGGGCTTGCCCAGGGCATCGCGGGCCACCCACGCGGCGTGCAGCGTGGCCGGCACCCGCACGCCGGTGCCCAGGGCCTTGCCCAGGGCCTCCTTTGCGGCGAAGCGCTTGGCGAGAAAGGCGCTGCGGTCGGGTGCGGACTCGAACTCGGCCCACTCGGGCTCGCACAGCACGCGACGGGCGAAGCGTTCGCCGTGCCGCTCCAGGGCGCCGGCGATGCGCTCGGTGCGTACCACGTCGATGCCGATGCCGTGGATCACGGCGTGCGGCTCCCCGCGAGCGCCGCCACGTATCGCGCCACCGCCCCGGCCATGCCGAACTCGAGCGCGTCGGCCGTGAGGGCGTGGCCGATGGACACTTCCAGGACCCCGGGCACGGCCGCCACGAAGGGCGGCAGGTTGTCCAGGTTAAGGTCGTGCCCGGCATTGACGCCGAGCCCCGCGTCGAGCGCGGCCTGGGCGGCCTCGGCGTAGAGCGCCAGCACCCGTGGCGCCGAGGGCGTTCCCCAGGCCCGCGCCCAGGGCTCGGTGTAGAGCTCGATGCGGTGGGCGCCGAGGTCCGCGGCCGCCTTCATGGCGCCGGGCGCGGGATCCATGAACAGGCTCACCCGCGCCCCGGCGTCGCGCAGGCGGCGCACCAGCGGTTCGAGCCTCGTGCCGTCGGCGCCGAGGTTCCAGCCGTGGTCCGAGGTGGCCGCGCCCACCGCGTCGGGAACCAGGGTGGCCTGGTGGGGCCGGTGCTCCAGCACCAGCGGCAGGAGATTGTGGAAGGGATTGCCCTCCACGTTGAGCTCCGTGTCCGGGTGGCGCGCCACCACGGCGGCGAGATCGGCCACATCGGAGGCGAGCGCATGGCGGGCGTCGGGACGGGGATGAAGGGTCAGGCCCCGGGCGCCCGCCGCCAGCGCGATGCCGCCCAGCCGCGCCACCCCGGGGATGCCCAGCGGACGCTGGTTGCGCACCAGGGCCACCTTGTTGAGGTTCACGCTGAGACGGGTCATGGGGCTAGAGCGAGAGCAGGTCCTTCACGAGCTGGCGGGTCTGCAGCTCGGGATGGCCGAGGTGGTGCTGGATGAGCATGCGCAGCAGCCGCTTGGCCTCCGAGGCCACCTGCGGATCGGCATAGTCGTCGCGGGTCATGAGCGCGAGGGTGCGGCCGTGCACGGTCCAGGGGTCGTCGGCCGCGGCTCCATCGGCGGCCACCGGACCCTGTTCGGGCAGGTAGCGATACAGCCGCTCGGCTGCCACCGGCGCTCCCCCGCTGTCGCGTTCAAGTTGCATGGCGTAGCCCAGCTCGGCGAGCAGCAGCCGCTCGAAGGCGCGCAGCACCGCCGCGGGCGCGGCACCGGCGGCGAGCTGTCGCACGGTGGCGTCGTAGCCGTCGAACAGTCCCTCGTGGGCATCGTCGCGGGCCAGCGCCTTGACCAGCAGCTCGTTGAGGTACAGGCCGCACAGCAGGGCCACGCCGCCCAGTTGCGGCACGCCGCCCTGCCACTCCACCGAGTGCAGCAACCGCAGCTCGGTCTTGCCGGACCAGGTGGCCAGCAGCGGCTGGAAGGCCATCAGTGCGCCGCGCATGGTCGAGGCGGGTCGGCGCGCCCCCTTGGCCACCACCGCCATGCGCCCGTGGGCCCGGGTGAACAGGTCCACCACCAGGCTGGTCTCCTTCCAGGGGTGGGCGTGCAGCACGTAGCAGGGCTGGTCGAGCTCCCGGCCGCGCGCACCGGCGGCGGACACGGCACCGCTCTCGCGCGGTTCAGAGGTACCCATGCTTTCGCAGTGCCGCGGGGTTGTCCATCCAGTCCTTCTCCACCTTGACGTGCAGGTCGAGCCAGACCCGGCCGCCGAACAGGCGTTCCATGTCCTGGCGCGCTGCGGTGCCGATCTCCTTGAGCCGCTCGCCGCCGGCGCCGATCACCATGCCCTTCTGGCTGGCGCGCGCGACCACGATGGCGCAGGCGATGCGCCGCAGCGCGCCCTCGGTCTCGAAGCGCTCCACCACCACGTCGCACTGGTGCGGCAGCTCGTCGCCGGTGAGGCGGAACAGCTTCTCGCGCACCAGTTCCGCGGCCAGGAAGCGTTCGCTGCGGTCGGTGAGCTCGTCCTCGCCGTACAGCGCCTCGCGCTCGGGCAGGTGGCGCACGAGCGCCTCGAGAAGCGCCTCGCACTGGGTGCCCTCCGCACCGCTCACGGGGACGATCTCGGCGAAGGGGTGCTCGTGCTGGATGCGGTCGAGGAAGGGCAGCAGCCTGGACTTGTCGGCGAGCCGGTCGATCTTGTTCACCGCAAGCACCACCGGCAGGCCGTGCGGAAGCTGACGCACCACCTCGGCATCGGCGGGATCGTACCGGCCCGCCTCCACCACCAGCAGCACCACGTCCACGCCGCCCATGGAGTCGGTCACGGCGCGGTTGAGCGAGCGGTTCAGGGGCCCGCCGTGGCGGGTCTGGAAGCCGGGCGTGTCCACGAACACCAGCTGGCTGCCGGCACGGGTGACGATGCCGGTGATCGGATGACGCGTGGTCTGGGGCTTGCGCGAGACGATGCTCAGCTTCTGGCCCACGAGCCGGTTGAGCAGCGTGGACTTGCCCACGTTGGGCCGGCCCACGATGGCCACGTGGCCGGCGCAATGTGCCTTGTCGCTCATGCGCGCGAAGCCTGCTCGAAGGCCGCCAGGGCCGCCGCCTGCTCGGCGCTGCGCCGGCTGGTGCCCGATCCGCTGGCGAGGATGCCCAGCGCCACCACGCTGCACTCCACGTCGAAGCGCTGCTGGTGCGCCGAGCCGTGGGTGGCCGTCACCCGGTACACCGGCAGCGCCATGCGCCGGGCCTGCAGCCATTCCTGCAGCGCCGTCTTGGGATCCTTGCCGGTGGGGCCGGCATCCAGGCGCCCGAGTTCCTCGTGGAAGATGCCCAGGGCAACGGCCTGGGCCGCCGGGAATCCGCCATCCACGAACACCGCGCCGAGCAGCGCCTCGAGGGCGTCGGCCAGGATCGAGGGCCGGGACGCACCGCCGCTGCGCGCCTCGCCCTCGCCGAGCAGCAGGCTCGCGCCGATGCCCAGGGCGGCGGCCAGCGCGGACAGGGTGCCCTGGTTGACCAGACCGGCGCGAAGCCGCGACAGGTCGCCCTCGGGGAGGGCCGGGAAGCGCCGGAAAAGCTCCGCGGCGATCACGCAGTTGAGGATGCCGTCGCCGACGAACTCCAGGCGCTCGTTGTGCGGCTGGCTGTGGGAGCGGTGGGTGAGCGCCTGGCGCAGCAGGTCCGGATCGCGGAACCGGTATCCGGCGAAGGCCCCGGCCTCCACGCCCGCCATGTTCACGGCCGCGCGGGCGCTAGCGCCCGCTGGAGACGTCGAACTCGAACAGCGCGCTCACGTTGGCGAACAGCGGCACCTTGCGCTCGTAGGAGACGCTGATGGTGACCGTGTTGCCGGTCTTGGTGATGTCGAGGTCCTTGCCCTGCACGGAGGTGACGTCGTCCACGCCGGCGCGCTTGTCGAAGTTGTTCTGGATCTCCTTCACCGAGGCCGAGTCCGGGCTGCGGGCCAGTTCGCGGATGTGCTTCTGGACGGTGAAGTACTCGATGTAGGCCGGCACGCACTTCATGCCGACGATGGCGACGAACACGAGGATGCCGCCGCCCACGATCAGGCCGATCAGGCTCAGGCCCCGCTGACGTTTCATGCCCTTTGCTCCCATGCCATGGCGATGCCGCGCGGTAGGGCTCACTGGATGCCCGTCCCGATGCGCTTGAACTCGCCGAAGTTCCACCAGATCAGGAACGCCTTGCCGACCACGTTCTCGTCGGGCACGAAGCCCCAGTAGCGGCTGTCGCTGCTGGAGTCGCGGTTGTCGCCCATCATGAAGTAGTGCCCGGCCGGCACCTTGCAGGTAAAGCCTTCCTCATTGTATTCGCAGTTCTCCCGGTAGGGGAAAGCGCGCACCCCGGCGAGCTGCACGGGCGGCGCGTCCAGGTTCACGATCACCGAGTGGCCGTGGCCGCCGAGGCTCTCGCGGAAGCGCCGGGCGCTGATGAAGTTGAGCCCCTGGTCGGCGTAGTTGTAGTCGGGCTCGGCGTCCACCGGCACCAGCTCGCCGTTCACCGTCAGGCGCTTGTTGCGGTAGCTCACCGTGTCGCCCGGCGCCCCCACCACCCGCTTGATGTAGTCGAGCGACGGATTCTCCGGATAGCGGAACACCATCACCTCGCCACGCTGCGGGGTGTTCACGGGGATGACCTTGGTGTTGAGCACGGGTATGCGGATGCCATAGGTGAACTTGTTCACCAGGATGAAATCGCCCACCAGCAGCGTCGGGATCATGGACCCCGAAGGGATCTTGAACGGCTCCACCAGGAAGGATCGCAGCAGGAACACCACCAGGATCACCGGGAAGAAGCTCTTCGGGTACTCGACCCACCAGGGCTCGCGGGCCCCCTCGGGACGCGATTTCCGAAGCACGAAGCGATCCAGCAGCCAGATGCCGCCGGTCAGCAGCAGCAGCACCAGCATCACGAGCGCGAAATTCACCCCGCCTCCCCTTCCCCGCCTTTCACTTGCCGTCCACCTGCAGGATGGCCAGGAAGGCCTCCTGCGGGATCTCCACGCTGCCCACCTGCTTCATGCGCTTCTTGCCCGCCTTCTGCTTCTCCAGCAGCTTCTTCTTG
>CAZXJW010000113.1:2127-9434 GCA_964641005.1 uncultured Rhodocyclaceae bacterium | reverse complement strand
TCAACCACGAGTCGCCCATCCGCGGCGAGACCTTCGTCACGCGCAAGATCACCCGCGCGCTGTCTCGCATCAAGCTTGGGCTGCAGGACACGCTCTGGCTGGGCAACCTGGACGCCAAGCGCGACTGGGGACACGCCCGCGACTATGTGGAGGCCATGTGGCTCATCCTCCAGCAGGACGTTGCCGAGGACTTCGTCATCGCCACGGGCGAGCAGCACAGCGTGCGCGACTTCGTGGATGCCGCGGCCGCCGAGCTGGGCATGGCCATCACCTGGCGCGGCCAGGGGGTGGAGGAGAAGGGCTACGATGCCACGGGCAAGTGCGTGGTGGCGGTGGACCCGCGCTACTTCCGCCCCGCGGAAGTGGAGACGCTGCTGGGCGACCCCGCCAAGGCGAACGCGAAGCTGGGCTGGAAGCCGAAGGTCAGCTTCCGCGGGCTGGTAGCCGAGATGGTGCGCGAGGACCTCAAGGCTGCCGAGCGCGACGAGTTGGTGAAGAAGCACGGCTTCCCGGCCTACGACTACCACGAGTGAACGCCCGGGCGCCGCGACCATGACTCCCGACACCCGCATCCACGTGGCCGGCCACCGCGGCCTGGTGGGCTCGGCGCTGGTGCGCCGCCTGCAGGCGAAGGGGTTCCGCAACCTTTTGCTGCGAAGCCACGCCGAGCTCGACCTCACCGACGCCTCCGCGGTGCGCGGCTTCTACGAGCGCGAGAAGCCCCAGGCCGTGTTCCTGGCCGCCGCCAAGGTGGGCGGCATCCTGGCCAACAACACCTATCCCGGCCAGTTCATCCACCAGAACCTGCAGATCCAGACCAACGTGATCGGCGAGGCGCGCCGGGCCGGCGTGCAGCGCCTCCTGTTCCTGGGCTCCTCGTGCATCTACCCGCGCGACTGCCCCCAGCCGATCCGCGAGGAATACCTGCTCACCGGTCCGCTTGAAGCCACCAACCGGCCCTACGCCATCGCCAAGATCGCCGGCATCGAGACCTGCTGGGCGTTCAACCGCGAGTACGGCACTCGCTACCTGTCGGTGATGCCCACCAACCTGTACGGTCCGGGCGACAACTACGACCTGCAGAACAGCCACGTGCTGCCGGCGCTGATCCGCAAGATGCACGAGGCGAAGCTGTCCGGTTCCCCCGAGGTGGTGGTGTGGGGCACGGGCACGCCGCGGCGCGAGTTCCTGTATTCCGACGACATGGCCGAGGCCTGCATCCACCTCATGACGCTGCCGGATGCCGACTACGACGCCATCCTCGCGCAGTACGCGCCGCCGCTCATCAACGTGGGCTGCGGCGAGGACGTGACCATCCGCGAGCTGGCGGAGACGGCGGCGAAGGTGGTGGGGTTCGGGGGGAGGCTGGTGTTCGACACCAGCAAGCCGGACGGGACGCCGCGCAAGCTGCTGGATGTATCGCGGATGTTCGGTCTGGGGTGGAGGCCGGCGGTGAACCTGGCCGACGGGATCGGGCGGGCCTACGCGGATTTCCTCGGCGCGCAGGGTGCGGCGCGGCCGGCGGCGGTGCCGGGTTGAGGAGGCCGATCATCCTGCGGCCTTCCGCGCCAGGCCGATACAGGGCAACCGGGGGCCCGAACGGAGTCGCCGCGCGATGATCGGTTTCGCGCTGGTGGGCGCCGGCCGCATCGCGGTCAAGCATGCCGAGGTGCTCGCCCATGGCCACGTGGCGGGCGCGCGCCTCGTGGCCGTCTGCGACCGCAACCCCGAGCGTGCCCGGGCGCTGGGCGCGAGGTTCGGAGTGACGGCCTGCACCAGCCTCGAGGAGATGATCGAGCGCGAGGGCGGGCGCATCCACGTCTTCTGCGTCCTCACGCCCAGTGGCCAGCACTGTGCCGACGCGATCGCGTGCGCCCGCACGGGCCGGCACGTGGTGGTGGAGAAGCCCATGGCGCTCACGCTGGCCGACGCCGACGAGATGATTGCCGCGTGCGAGTCCGCTGGCGTCAGGCTGTTCGTGGTCAAGCAGAACCGCTTCAACACGCCCGTCCAGAAGCTGCGCGAGGCCCTCGACGAGGGGCGTTTCGGGCGCCTGGTGATGGGAACGGTGCGGGTGCGCTGGTGCCGTCGCCAGGACTACTACGACCAGGACGCGTGGCGCGGCACCTGGCGGATGGACGGTGGCGTGTTCGCCAACCAGGCGAGCCATCACGTGGACCTGCTCCAGTGGCTCATGGGCGACGTGGAGTCCGTCTACGCCGTGGGCCGGCGCGCGCTCGCCGACATCGAGGCCGAGGACGTGGGCATTGCCACGCTGCGTTTCGCCGGCGGGGCAGTCGGTGTCATCGAGGCCACCACCGCCACCCGCCCGGCGGACCTGGAGGGTTCGGTGTCCGTCCTGGGCGAGAGCGGCAGCGTGGAGATCGGCGGCTTCGCGGTGAACCGCATGCTGCACTGGCGCTTCACCCCCGAGCGTCCGGAAGACGCGCTGGTGATGGACGAGTACCGGGAGAACCCGCCGAACGTGTATGGATTCGGACACGCGCGCTACCTCCAGAACGTGGTGGACGCACTGGTCTCGGGCGCGCCGGCCGCGGTGGACGGCGTCGAGGGGCGTCGTTCCCTGCGTCTCATCGCGGCGATCTATGCCTCCATGGAGCGTGGCCGCGAAGTGCGGCTCGACGAGGCCGATCTCGGCTCGCGGCTCGGACGGGGATGAAGGGCGCGCGCGAACGCACCGTCCTGGTCACCGCCGCGGGTACCGCCACCGCGGTGAATGTCATCTCCGCGCTGCGGCGCAGCGAGCGCTACCGGGTGCGCGTGGTGGCGGTGGACACCGATCCGGACGCGGCCGGGCTGTACCTCGCCGATGCGCGTGATCGCGTGCCCCCGTCGGGCGACCCGGGATTCCTCGATGCCATCGAGGCGGTCTGCCGGAGGCACGGCGCGGACTTCGCGTTCCCGCTGCACTCCAGCGAGATCGTTCCGTTCGCGCGCGCGCGAACGCGGCTCGAGGCAGCAGGCATCTCCACGGTGCTGCCCGAGCCCGACGTCGCCGCGCTGTGCGCGGACAAGCGCGCCTTCGCCGACTGGATCGCGCGGGAGGGCCTTCCCGCGCCGCAGACCTATCCCGAGGCCGCCACCAGCTTCGCGTTCCCGGTGTTCGTCAAGGCGCGCAGCGGCAGTTCCGGCGCCGGATCGGGCATCGCGCGCGACGCAGTCGAGCTCGAGGTCCTGAAGCGGGGGTTGAAGGACTGCGTGGTGCAGTCGCTGGTGTCGCTTCCGGAGCTCACGGTGGACTGCTTCGTGTCGCGCGCGGGAGTGCTGGTGGGCTGCGTGCCCCGCTACAGGCTCAAGGTGAAGGACGGCAAGTCCATGGTCGCGGTCACGGCCGATCGACCGAAGGTGCGTGAAGCCGTGGAGGCGCTGCTCGAGCGGCTCGCCTACCGGGGCGCATGCAACGTCCAGGTGTTCGAGGAGCCCGATGGCCGCGTGCAGTTCGTGGAGGTGAATCCCAGGCTGGCCGCGGGCGGCCTGCCGCTTGCCACGGAGGCGGGGGTCAACATCCCTGAGCTGATGCTGCGCGAGGCCGATGGCGAGGTGCTCGGGCCCGTGGCCACGGAAGCGGGCGTGCGCATGATCCGCTACCTGAGCGAGGTGTTCGTCCGTGGATGAGATCCCGGTCCCCGGCACGGCGGTGTTCGACCTTGACGGGACCCTCGCACGAATCGAGGTGGACTGGCAGGCGCTACGCGAGCGCGTTGCCCTGGAGTTCCCGCAGGCGCGGGGCGCGCAGGGCCTCGCGGCGGCTGTGGCCACGGTGAGCAGCGCCGGAGGCGAGGCGCGATTGCGGCTCGCGCAGCTGATCCGGGAGTTCGAGCAGCCCGGAGGAAGGGTGCGCTGCCACCCGTGCCCCCCGATGGTGGACTGGGCGGCGCGACTGCGATCCTTCTACGTGGTCACGAACAACCTGCATTCCACCGCCCGGCAGGTGGTGGAGCGACTGGGCCTGTCCGGCGGCTGCTCGGGCATCGTGGGCTTCGACGACGTGAGGGCGAGCAAGCCGGACCCCGAGTCATGGAACGAACTCGTGCGCCGTCATGGCCCGTTCGCCGAACCCGTGCTCTACATCGGCGACCGGGACAGCGACGAGCAGTTCGCACGCAATGCCGGCATCGGATTCCGGAGAGTGGAGGCGCAATGCGCGTGTTGGTGACGGGAGGGGCCGGATTCATCGGCTCCCACATCGTGGATGACCTGGTGGAGCAGGGCCACGAGGTGGTGGTGTTCGACAACTTCTCCACCGGCCTCGAGGCGAACCTCGTCCACCATGGCGGGCGCGTCGAGGTGGTTCGCGGCGACATCCTGGACGAGGCTGCGCTGGCCGCAGCGATGCGCGGCTGCGAGGTGGTCTCCCACCAGGCCGCCCAGCTCGAGATCTTCCTGTCGATCCGGCGGCCCGAGGACGACCTCCGGCAGAACACGATCGGCACGCTCAACGTGCTCCGCGCCGCCCGCGAGGCCGGCGTGCGCAAGGTCGTCAACGCCTCGTCGGCCTGCGTCTACGGGCAGACGGGCCGTGCCACCCGCGAGGACGACGATCCCACGCCCAACTGGGCCTATGGCGTGAGCAAGCTCGCCGCCGAGAAGTACGGACGCATCTTCAGCGACTACGAGCAGCTGCCCGTGGTAAGCCTGCGCTACGGGATCGTGTACGGCGAGCGCGAGTGGTACCGGCGGGTGCTGCCCATCTTCCTCAAGCGCGTCATCGACGGCCAGGCGCCGGTGGTGTTCGGTGCGGGCGACCAGGTGCGGGACTTCGTCTACGTGGGAGACGTGGTTCGCCTCCACCGCCTGTGCATCGACTCCGGCGCCGGCGACGGCCAGGTCTTCAACGTCGGCACCGGCATTCCCACCACGGTGGTGCAACTCGCGGCAGAGGCGGGGCGCCTGCGAGAACCTGCGCTGGAACCGCTCTTCGAGCAGACGGCGGAGGGCGAGTTCTCGCGCCTCGTGCCCGGCAAGAAGCGCAACGCCGCGGAACTGAAGACCATGCTGCTCGACATCTCGAGAGCACGGCAGGTGTACGGCTGGGAGCCCGCCGTGGCCCTCCCCGAGGGGCTGCGGCGGGAATACGATTGGGCGCGTGCCCATCCGGAGCGCTGGCAGGCGATCCGCTACACGGTGACGTGAGGAAGCGACATGAGCCAGGTACAGAGCATCGAGACCGACGTCGAGAAGACCGCCCAGGCCTACTCGACCAGCATCATCAAGGGCTGGGAGAAGCTCTATCGCGAGAAGCGCCGGCGCCTGTTCGAGCTGCTGTCGCGATTCCATGTCGGTGATCGCGCCCTCGAGATGGGGGTGGGCGACGGCGAGTCCACGTCCCACATCTTCGGCGCCTTCCGCGAGATGGAGGTGGTGGACGCGTCCGAGACCTTCGCGGCGACGATCCGGGCGCGCTTTCCCGGCATCGTGGTGCACACGGCGTTCTTCGAGGCCTTCGAGCCGCCGCGACGCTACGGCACCATCTTCATGACCCACATCCTCGAGCACCTCGACGATCCCGCCGCGGTGCTTCGACGCGCCCACGGCTGGCTCGAGCCCGGCGGACGGGTGCTCATCTCGGTGCCGAATGCACGGTCGCTGCACCGCCTGGTGGGCGTGAAGATGGGCATGATCGAGAGTCCCTACGCCCTCAACGAGCAGGATCGGGTGCTGGGGCACCGCCGCGTCTACGACCGGCAGTCCATGGAGGCACTGATCGCGCAGACGCCCTTCCGCATCGTCCATTTCACCGGGCTCATGCTCAAGCCGATCTCCAACCGTCAGATCGAGCAGCAGTGGGACGAGCGCATGGTGGACGCGTTCTTCCAGCTCGGCTTCGACTTCCCGGAGATCTGCGCCGAGATCATCTTCGTCCTGGAGCGTACCGAGTGATCCCGCTGGTCGACCTTGCCGCGCAGTACCGGCGGCTCAAGCCCGAGCTGCTCGCGAAGATCGAGGAGGTGCTCGAGTCGCGCTCCTACATCCAGGGCGAGTACGTGGCGGAGTTCGAGAACAAGTTCACCGCCATGCACGGTGCCTCGTTCGGGTCGGGCTGCAGCAACGGCACCTCGGCCATCTACCTCGCGCTCGCGGCGCTGGGCGTCGGTCCCGGCGACGAGGTGATCACGGTCCCGCACACCTTCATCGCCACCGCGGAGGGGATCTGCCAGGTGGGCGCGAAGCCGGTGTTCGTGGACATCGTGCGCGAGACATTCTGCATGGACCCGGCGAGGCTCGAGGCGGCCATCACGCCGCGGACGAAAGCCATTCTGCCGGTGCACATCTACGGCAACGTCTGCGACATGGATGCCATCATGGAGATCGCCCGCCGCCGCGGCATCGCCGTGGTGGAGGACTGCGCGCAGGCGCACCTCGCGAGCTACCGCGGCCGCCACGTGGGCACCTTCGGCGCCGCGGCGACCTTCAGCTTCTACCCCGGCAAGAACCTGGGTGCCTACGGCGACGCGGGCTTCGTGTTCACGAGCACGCAGCACCAGGAGATGGTGGTGCGCAAGCTGCTCGACCACGGACGCCTGAGCAAGTACGAGCACGACATGGTGGGCAGCAACTACCGCATGGACGGCATCCAGGCGGGGGTCCTGCTCGTGAAGCTCAAGTACCTGGAGGAGTGGACGCGCATCCGGCGCGACAACGCCATGCTCTACGACTCGCTGCTCAAGGCGGCGGGTTTCGAGGTCATGCAGGCCACCCCCGGCGCGGAGCCCGCCTACCACCTGTACGTGGTGCAGGTGGACAATCGGCGCGAGGTGATGGACTACCTGAAGGCCAAGGGCATCACCACCTCGATCCACTACCCGCTGCCGCTGCACCTCCAGCCCGCCCTGGCGGAACTGGGCGGGGCGCGCGGCGACTTCCCGGTCGCCGAGGCCGTGGCCGAGCGCATCGTGAGCCTTCCCATGTGTGCCGACCTGAGCCGGGACAAGGTAGAGTTCATCGCGTCCGAGTTCATCAAGGTCGCGCGAGCGTGAACGGGTCCCCGTTCGCCGCGGCGCCGGTGTCGATGCGGGTTGCGGCATCGGATCGATGACGCGACCTGCCGCCGCCGGTGTCGTCCGAAATGCGCTGTGGAACGTGGTCCCCCTCGGCTGGTCACTGCTGCTGGCCCTCTCGACCACGGCCTACTTCGTGCGCGAGATCGGCCTCGCCCACTTCGGGCTGTACGGCCTCGCGCTCGTGCTCACCGCCCCGCTGGGTCTCGCGGGCCTCGGGTTCTCCACCGCGGCGGTCAAGCTGGTGGCGGGGCACTCGGCGGCCGGGCGGGTCGAGGAGGCGAGGCG
>CAZXJW010000113.1:0-2117 GCA_964641005.1 uncultured Rhodocyclaceae bacterium | reverse complement strand
CAGGTCTACTGGATGGCCTTCCTGGTGGGGGCATGCGGCGCGCTCCTTCTCGCGCTGGCGGGCCCGGCGCTCGCGCTGCGGCTGTTCCGGGTCGATCCGGGTGACGAGGACCTGCTGCGCAACTGCGTCCTGCTCGCGTCGCTGCTCTGGCTGCTGCAGCAGCCCAGTCTCGCACTCTCGGCCGTGCCGGCGGCCTTCAGCCGGTACCGTGACGTGGCGCTCGGCAACGTGGGGGCCCAGACGTTGACGGCCGCCGCCCAGGTTGCACTGGTGGCCCTCGGACACGGGCTGGCCGGCCTGATGGCCGGAACCGTCCTCGGGGCCGGGGCGGGATGGATCCTGTGGATGCGCGTCGCGCGGGGCGCGGGCGCGGCGGCGCCTCGGCGCCCGCGCCTGCATCGCGACGTCTGGGGCGAGTGCTTCCGGTTCGGGGGGGGGCAGACCCTCGGACAGGCCGGTTCCCTGCTCGCGACCTACGCCGAGCGCTTCATCCTCGGCATGGTCCTGGCACCGGCCGCCGTTGGCATCTACAACGCCGTGCTGCGGCTCGAGCAGTCGGCAATGGCGGCGGCCTATCGGCTCGCCGAGGTCCTGCTTCCCTGGTTCAGCGGTCGTGCGGATGCCATGGCCGGCGCGCCCGGTGTGGCGGCGATGCTGCGCACAGGCTGGTTCGCCGGCGCCGCATCGGCGGCGATGCTGGCGCCGCTGGTGGGCCTCGCGCCGGACGTGCTCGGCGTCTGGCTCGGGCCGGAGGTCGCATCGCAAGGGGCGCCGGTGCTGGCGCTGATGACAGTGGGGGGCATGATCGGTGCAGGGACCAACACCGTGCAGATGTTCCTGCTATCGCGCGGGCGCACCGCATGGGTCGCCGCGCTCGCCCTGGCCTACGGCGCGCTGACCTGCCTGCTTGCGGCGCTGCTCGTGCCCCGTTTCGGCCTCGCGGCGGCCGCGCTCGCGGGCACCGCGGCGCTCCTGATCAGGCCGCCCGCATTCCACTGGATGCTGCGCGAACTCGGTGGCGGCCCGAGCCCGGTCGCGGAGCAGGTCTCCACGCTCTACCTGCCCGTGCTGGTGGCCATTGCCGTCTCGCTCGCCGCAGGCGAACTGCTGCCGCCCCTGGAGGGCTGGATCAGCGTCGCCGCCGCGTATGCCGGCGTGTCGGCTGCGGCTGCGGTGGCGGTCGTCGCGGTGGGCGTGGTCGCCCCCGGCGGGCGCCAGCGCCGCCTCGATCTGAAGCGGCTCGTCGCCGCGCTGCGTCCGGAGCGCCGCGCATGAGCGGCTGGCGCTCCTTGGTACAGGGCCTGCTCGGCCGCGCCGGCTACCGGCTCGCGCGAATCGACGCGCCGGCGGTGGATCCCGTTGCCCACAACGCGCCGGACTCGGTGGATGCCTTCTACGCGGATCCGGGATGGGTGCGCGAGTACGCCTCGCCCGAGCGCCTCGCCTTCTTCGAGAAGGTGGTGGAGGTCACGCTCGCGCACGGCGTCAGCCTCGATGCGCGTGATGTCTGCGACGTGGGTTGCGGAACAGGACACCTCCTCGCAGCCATCGCCAGGCGGGCGCGACCCGCTGCCCTTTCGGGCTACGAGCATTCCGAGCCCGCGCTTGCGGTGGCGCGGCAGACCTGCCCGCAGGCAAGACTGGCTACGATCGACCTCATGACCAGCGTG
Organism: uncultured Rhodocyclaceae bacterium; assembly: GCA_964641005.1. Classification (GTDB taxonomy): domain Bacteria; phylum Pseudomonadota; class Gammaproteobacteria; order Burkholderiales. Next base: position 447 of record CAZXJW010000113.1, on the reverse strand, counting down.
GCGCCATCCACCCACGACGTGGTGTTCTGCACCGAGGTGCTGGAACACCTCATCGCGCCGGAAGTGGCGCTCGCCACGCTTGCCGCGATGGTCGCGCCCGGCGGCGCCCTCGTGCTCACCGTGCCCGATGGCCGCCGCGACACCTTCGCCGGCCACCTGAACTTCTGGAGCCACGAAAGCTGGCGGCACTTCCTCGAGCGCGACGGCGCCGGCCTGAGCGTCGCGACCGCGGCGTTCGGCGACGCAGGCGCCCACCTCCTCGGGGTGCTGCGACCGGGGGCTGCGGGGTGAGGATCGCGCTGGTGGTGGACTACTACGAGCCCTATCTCGAGCGCTTCGAGGCGGCCCGTGACACCCGCGGGCTCGGCTATCGCGAGCACCTCGACGCGATCGTCGGCGACTACTTCGGCAGCTTCGGCTCCTACAGGAACCACTTCCGCGCCATCG
>CAZXJW010000112.1:0-9460 GCA_964641005.1 uncultured Rhodocyclaceae bacterium | reverse complement strand
TGCACGGCTCGCCCATGCACTTCTACAAGAAGGGCAAGGGCCGCTACCGCGCCGCCCCGCCCGATGCCCTGAAGGCCGCGCTGGCCAGCGTGGAGCGCAAGCGCCAGCAGGCGGAGGCCCAGGCGGCCTACATGGCGGCGCTGTCCCGGGGCGAGCTGCCCGAAGCGTTCCTGCCCATGCTCGAGGAACTGCTCTACGAGCCCGACAAGGGCTCCATCGAGTACAAGGCCGTGGAGGCGGCGGCCACCCATGCCGGCCTCTCGCCGCTGCACCTGCTGGCCCGCGCCGGCGCCGTGCCTTCGTCGCACGATTTCCACCTGCGCCGCTTCCTGCGCGAACACTTCGCCGAGGGCACCGGTTTCCCCGAGGCCGGCGAGCTGCCCGCCCACGACGACCTGCCGCTCGCCGCGGTGCAGGCCTTCAGCATCGACGACGTGAGCACCACCGAGATCGACGACGCACTGTCCGTCGCGCCCCACGCCGGTGGCGGCTGGCAGGTCGGCATCCACATCGCCGCACCGGCGCTCGGGCTGTTGCCCGGAGGCGAGCTCGACCTGGCGGCGGCCGCGCGCCAGTCCACGGTCTACCTGCCCGGCGACAAGATCACCATGCTGCCGGCGGCGGTGATCGACCGCTACACCCTGCGCGAGGGTGGCGCGCGCCCGGTGGTGTCGCTGTATGCCTATCTGGACGAGACGCTCGCCCCCGTGGGCTTCGAGACCCGCGTGGAGCGGGTGCAGGTGGCGGCCAACCTGCGCCACGACGAGATCGAGTCGCGCTTCAACGAGCAGGCCATCGCCGCGGGCGAGCTCGACTTCCCCTTCGGCCCGGAGCTCGCGCGCCTGCACGCTTTCGCCCTGCGCCTGGAGGCCGCCCGTGGCCGCCCGGAGATCGCCGGCGACAAGCGCGACTACGCCTTCTACGTGGAGGACGGCCGGGTGCGCATCGTGGAGCGGCGTCGCGGCTCGCCCATGGACCGGCTGGTGGCCGAGCTCATGATCCTGGTGAACTCCCACTGGGGCGGCGAGCTCGCGGAGGCGCGCGTGCCGGCGATCTACCGCGTGCAGAGCGGCGGCCGCACCCGCATGTCGCTCGCGCCCGCGCCCCACGAGGGGCTGGGCGTGGAGCAGTACGCCTGGTCGAGCTCGCCGCTGCGCCGCTACGTGGATCTCGTGAACCAGCGCCAGATCATCGCCCGCGCCCAGGGCGAGGACCCGCCCTACCGCAAGGGTGCCGATGACCTGGCGGTGGTGCTGCGCGACTTCGAGGCGGCCTACGAGGCCTATGCGGAGTTCCAGCGCCACATGGAACGCTACTGGTGCCTGCGCTGGATCGAGCAGGAGTCCGCCTGGCGCTGCCGCGCCACCGTGCTGCGCGAGAACCTCGTGCGATTCGAGCGCATCCCCCTCTACACCCGCGTGCCCTCTCTGCCGCCCGAGGTGGCGCCGGGCAGCGCCGTGGAGGTGGACGTGTCCGCCATCGATTTCCTCACGCTGGACTTCGACTGCCGCTTCGTGGCGCGGGCCTGAGGGGCCTACAATCGCGACCGTGATCGGCCCGTCCCCGCTTCCTCCGTGCCGGCCCGCCTGAAGGCCGCGCCCGCCGCGAGCATCCCGCTCGACGACCTGCTGCCCCCGCCCGCCGCCGGCAGCCAGATCCTGCCGGTCGCCATCGGCATCTCCCTGGTGCTGCACGCGGGCCTGCTGCTGGTGAAGTTCGTGCCGCCCGATGGCCGGATGTTCGACAATCTCGCCACGCCGCTGGAAGTGGTGCTGGTGAACAGCAAGTCGGCCCAGAAGCCGGTCAAGGCCGACGCGCTCGCCCAGGCCAACCTCGACGGCGGCGGCAACACCGAGGAGGACCGCCGCGCGAAGACCAACCTGCCGGTGATCCAGGAAAGCACCGTGGAGGAGGTGTCGATCGCCGCGCGGCGCGTGGAGCAGCTCGAGACCGAGGTGCAGCGCATGCTCACCCAGCTCAAGTCCGACAAGCCGGTGGACCCCGGTGCCGAGACCCGCAAGCAGCCGCGCGATCCCGTGGAGGGCCGCGAGGCCATGGAGGCCGAGCAGCGCCGCCTGGAGATCGCCCGCCTCGAGGCCCAGATCGCGCGCCAGATGGACCAGTACCAGAAGCTGCCCAAGCGCAAGTTCATCGGCGCGCGCGCCGAGGGCGTGGTGTACGCCCAGTACGTGGACGAGTGGCGCCAGCGCATCGAGAAGATCGGTACGCGCAACTTCCCCGAGGAGGCCAAGCGCCGCGGCATCTTCGGCTCGCTGCTGCTCACGGTGTCCATCCGTTCCGACGGCAGCCTCGAGAAGGTGGAGGTGGAGCGCTCCTCCGGCCACGAGGTGCTCGACCGCGCCGCGCGGCGCATCGTGATGATGTCGGGGCCCTTCCAGCCGTTTCCGCAGGCCATCCGCCGCGAGTTCGACATCCTGTCCATCACGAGGGTCTGGACCTTCACCCGCAGCGACGAGCTGGTGGGGGAGTGAGGCGCACCGGATGACCGACCGCTATGCCGTCATCGGCAATCCCGTCGCCCACAGCCGCTCGCCGGACATCCACGCCGCCTTCGCCCGCCAGACCGGCCAGGACATGGCCTACGGCCGCATCCTCGCGCCGGTGGACGGCTTCGCCGCGGCGGTGGACGCGTTTCGGGCCGAGGGCGGCCGCGGGCTGAATGTCACCATCCCCTTCAAGCTCGATGCCTTTGCATACGCCACCGGACGCACGCCGCGCGCCGAGGCGGCCGGTGCCGTGAACACGCTGCGCTTCGAGGCCGGTGGCGGCGTGCTTGGCGACAACACCGACGGCGCCGGCCTGGTGCGCGACCTGCAAGCCAATCTCGGCGTGCGCCTGGCGGGTGCGCGGGTGCTGGTGGCCGGGGCCGGAGGCGCCACCCAGGGCGTGGTGCTGCCGCTGCTGGGCGCGGGCGTGCGCGAACTCGTCATCGCCAACCGCACCGTGGCGAAGGCCGTGGAGCTCGTCGCGCGGTTCTCCGCGCAGGGGATGGTGCAGGCCGGCGGCTACGCGGAACTCGCCGGGCGTCGCTTCGACGTGATCGTCAACGCCACCGCCGCGAGCATCGCCGGCGAAGCGTTGCCGCTGCCTGCCGGGCTGTGCGCGCCCGGCGCCGCGGCCTACGACATGATGTACGGCAAGGGCGAGACGCCCTTCCTGGCCTGGGCGCGCGCGCAGGGTGCCGCGGTGGTGTCGGATGGCCTGGGCATGCTGGTGGAGCAGGCGGCCGAGTCCTTCCTGCTGTGGCGCGGCGTGCGGCCGGACACCGCGCCCGTGCTCGCCTCGCTGCGCGCGGGCTGAGCCGCGATGCTGCGTTCCCTGCGCCGCGGCTTCGTGGCCGCGCTGCTCATGGTGGGCGGCGCGCTGCTCATGTACCAGCTGTGGATGTTCGGCTGCGTGGTGTGGTGGATCTGGTTCAACCCCTCCACCTCGGCCTTCATGGAGGACCGCCTGGAGATCCTCCAGGCGCGCGACCCGGGCGCCGAGCTCAAGCACCGCTGGGTGCCCTACGAGAGGATCTCGGTGCACCTGAAGCGCGCCGTGGTGGCCTCGGAGGACGCGAAGTTCGTGGAGCACGAGGGCTTCGACTGGGAGGCGCTGCAGAAGGCCTACGAGAAGAACCAGAAGAAGGGCAAGGTGGTGGCGGGCGGCTCCACCATCAGCCAGCAGCTCGCCAAGAACCTGTTCCTGTCCTCGAAGCGCACGCCGTGGCGCAAGGCGCAGGAGGCGGTGATCACGCTGATGCTCGAGGCGGTGATGAGCAAGCGCCGCATCCTGGAGATCTACCTGAACGTCATCGAGTGGGGTGACGGCGTGTTCGGGGCGGAGGCCGCGGCGCGCCACTATTACCGCGTGGGCGCCGAGGCGCTGGGGCCGGCGCAGGCCGCGAAGCTCGCCGCCATGGTGCCCAATCCGCGCTTCTACGACCGGCACCGCTCCACACCCTGGCTGGAGCACAAGACCGGCATCATCCTGCAGCGCATGCCGGCCTCGCAGCTGCCGTGAGCCTCCCCTGCCACCGGAATACGGGTTCCCCCCTTCGAAGAAGCGGGGCGAGGGGGGATTTACCCCGCCCCGACGCGCCTCGCACGCTTCGAAATCCCCCCCAACCCCCCTTCTTCGAAGGGGGGAGAGGGCGGTGGGTCCGCCTATAATCCGTCGCCCTCCCCGTTCCCCTCCCCATGCTCGTCCATCCCCAGTTCGATCCCGTCGCCCTCAAGCTAGGCCCCGTGGCCGTGCGCTGGTACGGGCTCATGTACCTGGTGGGCTTCGTGGCGGGCCTGGTGCTGGGCCGCCATCGGGCAAGGCGCCGTCCAGACCTGGGCTGGACCTACCGCAACATCGACGACCTGCTGTTCTACTGCGTGATCGGCGTGGTGCTGGGCGGGCGGACGGGGTACGTGCTGTTCTACAAGTTCGCCGACTACGCGAGCAATCCGCTGTCGGTGTTCGCGGTCTGGGAAGGAGGCATGTCCTTCCACGGCGGCTTCCTGGGCGTGATCATCGCCATGGCCGTGTTCGCCTGGCGCCACGGCAAGACCTGGCTGTCGGTGACGGATTTCCTCGCGCCGCTGGTGCCCCCGGGGCTGGGCTTCGGGCGCATCGGCAACTTCGTCAACGCCGAGCTCTGGGGCCGGCCCACCGACCTGCCCTGGGGGGTGGTGTTCCCCAACGTGGACGACCTGGCCCGCCACCCCTCCCAGCTCTACGAGTTCGCGCTGGAGGGCGTCGTCCTGTTCGCGCTGCTGTGGTGGTTCTCCTCGAAGCCGCGCCCCGTGGGGGCGGTGTCGGGCCTGTTCCTGGTGGGCTACGGCAGCTTCCGCTTCCTGGTGGAGTACACCCGCGAGCCCGACGCCTTCCTGGGATTGCTCGCGGCGGGCTTAAGCATGGGCCAGTGGCTGTCGTTACCGATGGTGGCGGCGGGCATCGGGATGCTCTTCTGGGCCTACCGCCGCGACGCCGCCCGGGCCTGACGGGGCCGGGGGCGGACGCCAACCCAGGACGACCCCCATGCCCGAACCCCTGAATCTCGAAGCCGTCACCGCCGTGACGGTGGACTGCGTGAACGTGCCCCTGGCCCTGGCGGCCCTGGAGCGCTCCGGCCGCGGCTGCCGCTTCGCGCGCCGCGTGTTGTTCACCTCCGAGCCCGTGGCCAGCCCGCCGGCAGGCATCGAGGTGGTGAACATCGCGCCCATCCGCAGCAAGCGCGAGTATTCCCATTTCCTGGTGAAGCAGCTGCCCGCCCACGTGCACACGCCCCACGTGCTGGTGATGCAGTGGGACGGCTTCGTCACCCGCCCCGAGGCCTGGGACCCGCGCTTCCTGGAATACGACTACATCGGCGCGCCCTGGCCGGCCGACCTCTCGCCCGTGGCGGTGGGCAACGGCGGCTTCTCGCTGCGCTCGAGGAAGCTGCTCGACGCGCTGCTCGACCCGTCCTTCCCCGAGGCCCAGATCGTCCACGAGGACCAGGCCATCTGCGTGCATTTTCGCGAGCGCCTGGAGCGCGACTTCGGCATCCGCTTCGCGCCCGCCGACCTGGCCGCGCGCTTCTCCCACGAGACCACCCACACGGGCGGCGCCACCTTCGGCTTCCACGGCCCGCAGAACCTGTGGCAGTACTGGAACGAGGCGGAGATCGAGCAGTTCCTGCGCACCGTGTCGCGGCGCGCCCTGGCCGCGCCCGAGACCACCTGGCTGGCGCGCCACCTCTACAACGCCGACCGCCTGCGCGAGGCCGCCCGCGTGGCCGCGGCCGCGCTGGTGGAGAGCCCGGACAACGGCGAGCTGCTGGAGATCCTGGGCAACGTGCGCGACCGCAGCCGCCGCCACGACTACGCGGCGCGCTCGGAGCAGCGCTTCTTTCTCGGGCTGCTCAAGCGCCACCTGCCGGCCTGGTTCCGCGAGCGCACGGTGCTGGAGATCTGCCGCCCCGGCGTGCCGCCGGCCACGGGCGAGTGGTTCGAGCGCTGCCGCATCGTGGCCACCAGCACGGCGCCGCCCAAGGGCCCGGCCGAGGGCCCCGAGGCCTTCAGCGCCAGCAGCGGCACGTTCGACACGATCGTCAGCTGCGAGGCCCTGGAGCACCTGCCCCAGTGGCGCGACGCCTTCGAGAACGCCATCCGCATGCTCAAGCCCGACGGCCTCATGGCGGTGAGCTGCGCCGGCCTCGGCCGCCGCCAGCACGAGACGGCGCGCTATTCCGCGCCGGGCGCCACCACCGACACGTGGTACCGCAACCTGGCGCCGGAGGATTTCGCGGGCATCGACCTCGACGCGCACTTCGGCGCGTGGGCGTGGTTCGAGGACCGCACGGTGCATGACCTCACCTTCGTGGGGCTGGGGCGCGACGCGCCGGCCGAGTCGCTCGCGCTGCTGCGCCGGCTGGCCGCCGACCAGGCGTTCCTGATGAAGCGGCGCAACGTGTTCGGGATTTACTGATGCCGGAACGCCACCTGTGCCCGGAACAAGGTTCCCCCCTTCGAAGAAGGGGGGACAGGGGGGATTTCCCGCGTTGAACGCCCCGCATCCACAGGACCCCCTCTCCACCGCCCTGTCCCTCTGGCAGCAAGGCAACCCCGCAGTCTGCCTCGCCACCCTCGACGCCCAGCCGTCCGCGTGGCAGTCCCGCCCCGACGCCTGGAACCTGCGCGGTGTCGCGCTGAAGTCGCTCAACCGCCTTCCCGATGCCGAACGCGCCTACCGCCAGGCCCTGGCCCTCAAGCCCGACTATGCCGAGGCGTGGCAGAACCTCGGCAACCTCTACGCCGCCGCCGGCCAGCACGCCGCCGCGCTCGAGGCGTATGCGCAGGCTGCCGCGCCGTCGCGCGCCCCTGCCGAGCGCGCGGCCGTGCTGGGTGCCGCCTCGGCCAGCGCGTTTGCACTCGGCGAGACCGAAGCAGCGCTCGCCGCCGCGCGCGAGGCGGTGGCCCTCGCGCCCGCCTCGGGCGCCGCGCTGAACCAGCTCGGAAAGCTGCTCTGGGAGCTGGGCCACGTGGAACCCGCCGTCGAGGCCTTCGGCCGCGCCGCGGCCGTCGAACCCGGCAATGCGCTGTACGCCACCAACCGGCTGCTGGTGAGCCAGTTCTCGGAAGCCTGCGACGAGGCGGCCCTGTCGCGCCTCGCCCGCGAATCGGCGGTGCGCATCGAGTCCGGCGTGCCGGCGGCGCTACGCGAGGCCTGGCGCACGCCTCCGGCACCGCAGCCCGGCGAGCGCATCCGCATCGGCTACCTGTCCTCCGACTTCCGCGCCAGCGCGCCGGGTTTCTTCATCCGATCGATCCTGGCCGGCCACGACCGCGCGCGCTTCGAGGTGCACGCGCTCTCCACTTCGCCGGGCGGCGATCACTGGACCGGGGAACTGCGCAGCCTGGTCTACGGCTGGCACGAGGTGGCCGCACTCGACAGCGCCGCACTGGTGGAGCGGCTGCGCGGCCTGCGCCTGCACGTGCTCGTGGACCTGAACGGCTACACCGGTGGTCACCGCCTGGCCGCCTTCGCGGCACGCTGCGCGCCGCTCCAGGTGTCCTGGCTGGGCTACGAGGGCTCCACGCAACTCGCGAACATGGACCTGTTCCTGGGCGACACGGACAGCGTGCCGCCGGGCAACGAGGCCTTCTATTCCGAGCGCGTGGCGCGGCTGCCTTTCTCCTTCGCCTGCTATGCCCCGCCGGACTACGCGCCGCCGGTAGCACAGCCGCCGGTGCTGAGGAACGGCCACGTGACCTTCGGGTCGTTCAACAAGCTCGCCAAGCTGGGGCCGGCCACGATCGCGCTGTGGGCGAAGGTGCTCGCGGCCGTGCCAGGTTCACGGCTGCTCATCAAGTGGCGCCACGCCCCGCGGCCCGCGGCGCGCGAGCGCATCGCCACCGGCTTCGCGTCCCACGGCATCGACCCGGCGCGGCTGGAATTCCGCGACGCGACGCCGCATTCGCAGATGCTGGCCGAGTACGGTGACGTGGACATCGCCCTGGACCCGCTGCCCTTCTCGGGCGGGGCCACCACCTGCGAGGCGTTGTGGATGGGCGTGCCGGTGGTCACGTTGAAGGGAAGCCGGTTCGCGTCGAACCACACGGCTACACACCTGCGGGCGGCGGGGGTTCCCGAGTGGGTCACGCACGACGCGGCGGGCTACGTGGCCTGCTGTGCGCGGCTCGCCCGCGATCCCGCGGGGCTGGCCCTGTGGCGGGAAGGCGCGCGGGCGCAGATCGCCGCCTCGCCGCTGGGCAACGCGCGGCTGTTCGTGGGGCCGGTGGAGCGGGTGTTCGCACACGAACTGTCTCGGATGGGCCAGGTTGCCGTTTGATTCAGGTTCATTCATCAACCTAAAACAAGGTCCTTCCTTGTTTGAGGATCCGGCCCCGTGCGCTGCGCCGGGGTAGGGAGTCTGTTCCACAATCCTTGCAATTACGGAATTAAGTTCCATAATTGCAAGGATGATACCCCGGCGACTCCAGCACCACCTGACCTCCGCCCTGGCCGAAGTCCCTGCCGTGGCGCTCCTCGGACCGCGCCAGTCTGGCAAGACCACGCTCGCGCTCACGGTGGCCGGGACACGACCTGCGATCTACCTCGACCTCGAGTCGGAGGCCGACCGGGCGAAGCTCTCGGATCCGGAGGCCTATCTCGCCCAGCATGCGGACAGGCTCGTGATCCTCGACGAGATCCAGCGCACGCCGGATCTGTTCCGAAGCCTTCGCGGCATCATCGACGCGGGCCGGCGAAGCGGCAAGGGCACAGGGCGCTTCCTGGTGCTCGGGTCGGCGTCGATCGACCTGCTCAGGCAGTCCAGCGAGTCGCTCGCCGGGCGCATCCGGTACCTCGAACTGGCCCCCTTGGATGCCGGTGAAGTGGGTGCGGGGCAGCTCGATGCGCTCTGGCTGCGCGGCGGGTTCCCGGAAAGCCTCCTGGCGGTCTCCGACGCCCGGAGCTTGCGCTGGCGGACGGACTTCATCCGCACCTATCTCGAGCGGGACGTGCCGCAACTCGGCCCGCGCATCCCCGCCGAGACGCTGCGCCGTCTCTGGACGATGCTGGCGCACCAGCAGGGCGGGCTGCTCAACGCCGCGGCGCTGGCGCGCGCTCTCGCGGTCGATGGCAAGACGGTCTCGGCATACCTCGACCTGCTCGTGGACCTGCTGCTGGTGCGCCGGCTGGTGCCGTGGCACGGCAACGTCCGCAAGCGGCTGGTCAAGGCGCCCAAGGTCTATGTCCGCGACAGCGGGCTCGTGCACGCCCTGCTCGGAATCGAGGATCGGGAGGCGCTCCTCTCCCATCCCGTGGCCGGCACGAGCTGGGAGGGCCTGGTCATCGAATCTCTCATCGACGCGGCGCCCGGCGGCACCCGGCCGCACTTCTTCCGCACCTCGGCCGGCGCCGAGATCGACCTGCTGCTCGACATCCCCGGCCGTCGCCAGCCGTGGGCCATCGAGATCAAGCG
>CAZXJW010000111.1:0-9564 GCA_964641005.1 uncultured Rhodocyclaceae bacterium | reverse complement strand
GACGCCGCTGTCCATCACCCACGGCACGCGCAAGGTGCCCCACGTGGCGCTGATCACGGGCGCGGCGCTGGGCTTCGCGGTGATGATGGCGGTGTATCTCATCAAGGGCGAGGGCGCCGGCGGCTTCATCGGCGCCCAGCTGCTCAACATGGCCGTGTTCGGGGCGATGATCTCCTATGCCCTGCAGGCGCTGTCGTACATCCTGCTCAAGCGCAACCTGCCCAACATCGACCGCCCCTACCTGAGCCCGTTCGGCTCGTTCGGTGCGTGGCTGGTGGTGGTGATCGCGCTGGTCACGCTGTACATGCAGTTCCAGGACGAGGCCTACCGCGGCGGCGTGATCGGCGTGGCCATCTGGTACGGCATCGGCGTGCTCTACTTCGCCCTGGTGGGCCGCAAGAGCCTGGTGTACTCCCCCGAGGAGGACTTCGCGGTGAAGGCCCGCCAGAAGGCCGGCCTCGACGCCACCTGACGCTGTCGTCCCCGAGCCCTCCGCCGCGTTGTCCGCGCCGGAGGGCCGCATCGCCAGTCCAACCCCACCGTACGCGGATACCGCCATGAGACCCGAAGACGTCAGAACCCTGGAAGATGCCCGCCAGATCGTCGAGGAGCGCAACCTCACCCACGTGAAGGTGGGTGTCACCGACATCGACGGCATCCTGCGCGGCAAGTACATGTCGCGCGACAAGTTCCTCAGCTCGCTGGAGAAGGGCTTCGGCTTCTGCGACGTGGTGCTGGGCTGGGACTCCAACGACCAGCTCTACGACAACACCCGGTACACCGGCTGGCACTCGGGCTATCCCGACGCGGCCGTTCGCATCCTGCCCCACACCTGCCGCGACATCCCCTTCGAGCCGGGCATGCTCTTCTTCCTCGCCGAGTTCACCGAGGAACGCTCCGCGCCCTGCCCGCGCGGCGTCCTGCGGCGCGTGCTCGACCGGGCGCGCGCCATGGGCTTCGAGGCCATGGCAGGCCTGGAGTACGAGTACTTCGTCTTCGAGGAGACGCCCCACACCGTGCGCGAGAAGGGCTACAAGAACCTCGTGCCCATGGACCCCGGCTTCTTCGGCTACTCGGTGATCCGCAACACGGTGCGTGCCGAGTACTACCAGGAGACGCTCGACCTGTGCCAGCAGATGCGCATGCCCATCGAGGGCCTGCACGAGGAGACCGGGCCAGGGGTGATGGAAGCGGCCATCGAGGTCTCGGACGCCCTCGAGGCCGCCGACCGCGGCGTGCTGTTCAAGACCTTCATGAAGATCCACGCCCAGCGCCAGGGCCGCATGGTCACCTTCATGGCCAAGTGGAACCCCGAGCTGCCGGGCCAGAGCGGACACATCCACGTCTCGCTCAAGGACGCGAAGACCGGCAAGCCGGTGTTCTTCGACGCCAATGGCGAGCACCGCATGAGCGCCACCATGCGCCACTTCGTCGCCGGCCAGCATGCGCTCATGCCGGAGTGGCTGGGCATGGTGGCCAGCACCGTCAATTCCTACTCACGCCTGGTGCCCGGCTTCTGGGCGCCCACCAACGCCACCTGGGGCGTGGAGAACCGCACCGCGGCGCTGCGCGTCATCCCCGGCTCGGAGAAGAGCCAGCGGGTGGAGTACCGCATCGCGGCGGCCGATGCCAACCCCTACCTCGCGCTCGCCGTGGCGCTGGCCTCGGGGCTGTACGGCATCGAGAACCGCCTCGAACTCGGCAAGCCGGTGACCGGCAACGCGTACGAGCAGAAATTCCCCGCGAAGACGGCGCTGCCCGGCACGCTCTGGGAGGCCGCCCAGCGGCTGCGCGGTTCGAAGGCCGCGCGCGACTGGTTCGGCGACCTGTTCGTGGATCACTTCGCGGCCACGCGCGAGTGGGAGGAACGCCAGTTCCGCCGCCACGTGACCGACTGGGAACTGCAACGCTACTTCGAAATCATCTGAGCCCCTCCTCCATGCTCCAGCAGACCATCTCTCCCGTGGACGGCCGCGTCTACGTGGAACGCCAGCTCGCCTCCGATGCCCAGATCGACGCCGCCCTGAAGCGTGCGCGCGCCGCCCAGCAGTCCTGGCGGCGGGTGCCCCTGGCCCAGCGCATCGCCGCCGTCAACCGCTTCATCGACGCCTTCGTGGCGAAGAAGGACGCCATCGCCGAGGAGATCACCTGGCAGATCGGCCGCCCCGTCGGGCAGTCGCCCGGCGAGGTGCGCGGCTTCGAGGAGCGCGCCCGCTACATGGTGTCGATCGCCGAGGCCTCGCTGGCCGACATCGACGCCGGGCCCAAGGAAGGCTTCCGGCGCTTCATCCGCCGCGAGCCGCTCGGCGTGGTGCTGGTGATGGCGCCGTGGAACTATCCCTACCTCACCTCGGTGAACGCGGTGGTGCCGGCCATCCTTGCGGGCAACGCGGTGATCCTGAAGCACTCCAACCAGACGCCGCTGTGCGCCGAACGCTTCGACGAGGCCTTCAAGGCCGCCGGGCTGCCGGAGGGCGTGTTCCAGTACCTGCACTGCTCCCACGACCAGGCCGCCGCCATGATCGCCTCGGACGCGGTGGACTTCGTGGCCTTCACCGGCTCGGTAGCCGGCGGCCACGCGGTGGTGAAGGCGGCGGCCGGCCGGTTCATCAACGCCGGCCTCGAACTCGGCGGCAAGGATCCGGCCTACGTGCGCCACGACGCGGATCTCGCGCACGCGGTGGAGAACCTGGTGGACGGCGCGTTCTTCAATTCCGGGCAGTCGTGCTGCGGCATCGAGCGCATCTACGTTCACGACAAGCTCTACGACGATTTCGTCGATGGTTTCGTCAGGCTCACGAAGGGCTACAACCTGGGCGATCCCACGCGCAAGGACGTGAACCTCGGCCCGATGGTTCGCACCCGGGCGGCCGAGTTCGCCCGCGGCCAGGTGGACGAGGCCATCGTCCAGGGAGCGCGCTCGCTCGTGGACCCCTCTTCATTCGCCGCCGACAAGCCGGGCACGCCCTACATGGCGCCGCGCGTGCTGGTCGACGTGACCCACGGCATGCGCCTCATGACCGAGGAGAGCTTCGCGCCGGTGATCGGCATCATGAGGGTCTCCGGCGACGAGGAGGCCGTGCGGCTGATGAACGACAGCGAGTACGGCCTGACGGCGGCCATCTGGACCTCGGACGCGGACGCCGCGATCGCCATCGGCGACCAGGTGGAGACCGGCACGTGGTTCATGAACCGCTGCGACTACCTCGACCCGGCGCTTGCCTGGACCGGCGTGAAGAACTCCGGTCGCGGCTGCACGCTCTCGCGCGTGGGCTACGAGGCGCTCACCCGGCCCAAGAGCTATCACCTGCGCGTCAAGACCTGATCGCGCGCGAGGCGAACCACCGGTCACGCGCGACCGCTGCCCGTGGTGGGCATCGCGCATGCAACTCCCGAACCGACCTGAGAGAAGAAAGACCTGACCCCATGGATGCCAAGGCACTCACCCGCAACTGGAACTATCCCACCTCGGTGCGCTTCGGCGTGGGCCGGATCGCCGAACTGCCGGCCGCGTGCAAGGACGCCGGCATCCGTCGTCCGCTGCTGGTGACCGACCCCGGGCTGCGCGCGCTGCCCATGATCGCCCAGGCGCTGGCGGCGCTGAAGGCGGCCGGACTGGGCGAGGCGGTGTTCTCGGACATCCGTCCCAATCCGGTGGGGAAGAACGTGGACGACGGCGTGGCGGCCTTCAGGGCCGGCGGCTGCGACGGCGTGATCGCCTTCGGCGGCGGCAGCGCCCTGGACGTGGGCAAGACCATCGCCATGATGTCCGGCCAGACCCGCCCGGTGTGGGACTTCGAGGATCGCGAGGACTGGTGGACGCGTGTGAACGCGGCAGGCGTGGCGCCCACCATCGCCGTGCCCACCACCGCCGGCACCGGTTCGGAAGTGGGCCGCGCGGCGGTCATCCTCGACGAGGCCACGCACCTGAAGAAGATCATCTTCCACCCCAGGATGATGCCGGTGATCGTGATTTCCGATCCCGAGCTCACCACCGGCCTTCCGCCGCGCATCACCGCGGCCACCGGCATGGACGCGCTGGCCCACTGCCTCGAGGCCTACTGCGCACCGGGTTTCCACCCGCTGGCCGACGGCGTGGCGCTGGAGGGCATGCGGCTCATCAAGGAGTGGCTGCCCGTGGCGGTGAAGGACGGCAGGAACCTCGTGGCGCGCGCGAACATGCTCGCCGCCGCCAGCATGGGCGCCACCGCCTTCCAGAAGGGCCTCGGCGCCATCCACTCGCTCAGCCACCCCGTGGGCGCGCGCTTCAACAGCCACCACGGCGAGACCAACGGCGTGGTGATGCCCTACGTGCTCGCCTTCAACCGCCCGGCCATCGAGGACAAGCTCACCCGGCTGTCCGCCTACCTGGGGCTGGCCGCCCCCGGCTTCCAGGCCTTCCAGGACTGGGTGCTCGCGCTGCGCAAGGACATCGGCATTCCGCACACCCTGGCCGAACTGGGCGTGAAGGAGTCGGATGTGCAGACGCTGGTGCCCGAGGCGGTGGACGATCCCTCCACCGGCGGCAACCCGCGGCCCGCGGGCGCGGCGGAGATGCGGCAGATGTTCCTGGCGGCGATCCGCGGGACGCTGTGACCGGCGGGGTCAGTACGCGGTGAGGAACGACACCCCGTACACCCCGACGAACCCCAGCCCCTTGTCCGGTCCGGTCCCGACCCCGATGTCGCCGTGGTCCTCGTTCATGACGCGCCGCACCCGATGGCGGCCGTAGCAGCGCAGCAGGTTGACGAAAGGCAGTTCGTGGCGATCGTCGCCGGCGAACAGTGAACGATCCAGCGCCGGCAACCGGTACCAGGGCTCGGCGGGACGCACGTGGTGGGCGTTGTGGTAGCCGAAGTTGAGCGTGACCAGGTTGAGCGCGCCGTGGCCGATGGGGTTCGAGAAGGTGTTGCGGTGCTCGTAGTCGCGATCGAAACCCTCGGGCGGCCCCCTGCGTCCGCTGCCCAGCGTCACCATCACCTCGTAGGTGTGCTGGTGCATGTCCATCAGCCGCAGCACGGCGAGCATCAGGCAGTACGCCACGGCGTAGCCCAGCGCCGCGGGCCACGCGACCCACGCCAGCACACCGAAGGCCGAGCCGCGCACCAGCGCCACGGAAACCACCCGCACCCGCAGGCGACGGTAGTGCTGCGTGGTGAACGGCAGCACGAACATGAGCGCGTGCATGAACAGGTCCATGGCCGGGATCCACGCCCACTCCAGCGCCTCGATCAGTCGCCGCAACCAGGCGTGGCGTCGCAGGATGGGCCGGTAGTCGAGGAAGATCACGTCGCCGCGGTCCACGTGGTGGCGCATGTGCTTCTCGCGCACGTCCTCGTAGTCGCCGTAGCACGCGCCCGTCACCCACATGAGCAGCCGGCCCAGCGCCGCGTTGTGGCGCGTGTCGCGGAACACCGCCGTGTGGGCGCACTCGTGGATCATGTAGGCGGCGATCACCATGGCCTGGGCGGTGAGCAGCACGCCGGGCAGCCATCCCCACCATCCGCCCAGCGCCATGAGCAAGACGCCGCCCGCGTAGCCGGCGGCAACGAAGGCCAGCGCCGCCGCCGTGGGCGCCAGGGCGTCGGGGTATCGAAGCGCGGGCAGCCTCATGGCCGCGGGGCTACTTCCCGCCCGTCACCGCGTTGACGAACTTCGCCTCGGCGTACTCGTCCACGGCGGGAATGCGGTCGATCTCGCCGCGCGCCCTGAGGATCTCGCTGGTGATCGCCCCGCTCGTGTGGAAGGACAGCGGGTCGGCGGACCTCGCGAACGCCTTGGGCATGTCCGCGCCGGCCACGTTGCGCACCATGGGCAGCTGCTCCTTCACCTCCCTGGCGCTGATGCTCATGGCCTTGCCGATGATCCTCGCCGCCTCGTCGGGGTTCCTGCGCGACCAGTCCAGCGCCTGCAGGTAGACCCTCACCACCGTCTCGATCTCCTTCGGGTTCGAGGCGATGTACTTCTGGTCGAACACCAACACGTCTGCGATAAGGCCGGGCGCGTCCTTCGAGGAATAGATCACCTTGTAGCGCTTGCCCTTCTCGGTGGCGAGCAGCTGCGAGAGCATGGGCTCCCACGTGACCCCCACCTCCAGCTGGCCGGAGGTCATGGCGGCGGGAATCGCGTCGGGCGCCATGTTGATGAAGGTGACGTCGCGGTCGGCCACGCCCGCGGACTTGAGCGCGTAACCCAGCAGGATGTCGGAGGGCGTGAGCTGGGCGAGGCCGATCTTTCGCCCCTTGAACTCCGCCACGCTCTTCATGGCAACCGGCGCCACGATGGCGTCGGCGCCGTTGGAGAAGTCGATGGGCATGACGATCTTCTGCACCTGGCCCTTCACCACCGCGGCGATCACCTGGTTGATGGTGACCATGCCGCCCTGCAGCGAGCCGCCGGCGATGGCGGTGGGGATGTCGGCGGGGTCGTTGAACATCCTCAGCTGAACGTCCACTCCGGCCTTGCGGAACAGGCCCTTCTGCTCGGCGATGTAGAACGGCCCGTAGCCCACCCAGGCCACGGTGCCGATCTTCACGGTGTTGGCGGCGGCGGGCAGTGCACCGGCCATTGCAAGCAGCAGTCCGGCGAGGAGGAAGCGCAGCGGCATCGGAGGTCTCCGTCGTGGTCGGTGGGGGCGGGGCGAGGACGCCGCGGACATCCCTTGCAGGATCGATACCAGCCGGCGGCAGCCTTAACCGCCCGATTAATCGAGGTTTCCCGAGACGCCCGCCGCCCGGATCGCCACCGATTGGTGCGTGCGACACCGCCCCGCACCATGCCGGGGCGGACGGGGTGCTTGTGGACGCCCCCCGCGAGCCGCCAGAATCAGGGGGTCGCCATCCGGGACCGCCACCATGACCACACTGCGCATCGCCACTGCCCAGCTCGCGCTGGTGGACGGGGACCGCGAGGCCAATCTCGAGCGCATCCGCGCCGTCGTCGCGGCCCGCGGCGACGGCCACGACATCCTCGTGCTGCCCGAGACCTGCACCTCGGGCTTCGCCTCGCAAGCGGACGTGGAGCGCCTGGCCGAGCCCGCCGACGGTCCGACGCTGCGCGAGCTGCAGGCGCTGGCCGCGCGCCACGACCTGCTCATCGCCGCCGGCCTGGCCGAGCGCGCGCCGGAGGGGCTGTACAACAGCCAGTTCCTCGTGGACGCCACGGGCATCGTGGGCCATTACCGCAAGACGCAGCTCTGGCTCGCGGACTTCGACAAGTTCCGCCCGGGCCAGTGGCTGCGCACCTGCACCTGGCGCGGCGTGCGCCTCGGGCAGCTGATCTGCTTCGACATCGAGTTTCCCGACACCGCGCGCGTGCTGGCCGACGCGGGCGCAGAGCTCATCCTGGTGAGCAACGGCAACATGGAGCCCTACGCCCACGTGCACCACAACGCCGCCCTCGCCCGCGCCCAGGACAACCAGGTGTTCGTGGCCATGGCCAATCGCACCGGGGCCGGCCGCACCGACACCTTCGCCGGGGGCTCCATCGTGGCCGACCCCTTCGGCCGCGTCCTTGCGGAAGCCGACACCGCCAGCTGCGTGCTCTCGGTGGCCGTCGACACGGCCGCCGTCGCCGAGGCGCGCAGGCTCTACACCTACCGGGCCCTGCGCCGCGATGATCTCACCGCCGCACCGGTGCGTGCGGCCGCCTGAGCGCACGAAACCGCCGCGTCCCGACAGTCTTCCTCATCCGTCACCACCATCCCGCCAGAAGCGACCGGGCCCGCGCCCGCCAACACAGGAGACCACCATGAACACCGTCACCGACACCACCATGTGGGAAGGCTCGCTGCACGCCGGCAGCATCGGCAGCTTCCTCAACAAGCCGCGCGTGGCCTGCAAGGCCGACGCCCTGCGCGCCGCCGGCGCCACGGTGGCCTTCCTGGGCTTCCCCTGGGACGGCACCTGCATCAGCCGCACCGGCACCAACATGGGTCCCAAGGGCCTGCGCGAGGCGAGCGAGCAGTTCCTGACCTTCAACGCGAACACCGGCATGGACCTGGAGCAGCTGTTCACCATCGTGGACGCGGGCGACGTGTCCATCGTGCCGGGCAACTCCGTGTCCACCCAGCAGCGTGCCGAGGACATGGTCGCCGAGATCCTCGGGGCCGACGCCATCCCCGTGATCGGCGGAGGGGACCACTCCATCACCATCGGCCCGGCCCGCGCCTTCGCGCGCAAGTACCGCCGCTGCGGCATGATCCACTTCGACACCCACCTGGACACGGCGCAGGACGTGGGCGGCGAGACGCTCAACCACTGCTGCCCCATCGCCCGCGCCGTGGACGCCGGCTTCCGCCCGCAGAACATCGTCACCATCGGCCCGAGCGGCTGGATGAACCCGCGCTCCGAGCTGGCCTACGTGAAGGACAAGGGCATCAACCTGTTCACCCTCGAGGACGTGTGGGAGCTGGGCGTGCCCGAGGTCGCCGCGCGCGCCGTGGCGCTGGCCTCGAAGGACGTGGACGCCGTGTACCTCACCATCGACATCGACGTGCTCGATGCCTCCCAGGCGCCCGGCACCGGCGTGCCCACGCCCTGCGGCATGACCGCCCGTGAACTGCTCGGCATCATCGCGCGCCTGAAGGGGGCACCGATCCGCGCCATCGACATCGCCGAGGTTTCGCCGCCGTGGGATCCCTCCGGCATCACCTCGCGGCTCGGGATGCGCATCCTGCTGGATTCGCTCGCGACGGCGTCGGCGAGCCTCTGAGGGCCGGGGTCTGGTACTCGCGAGTTCCGGCGCTCCAGGGAGCGCCCTGGAGCGGCAGGACCTGACCCCGTGCTAGATTCGGCCGCGTGGCCGAATCCTCCGACAGCGCAACTCCGGGACGCTGGGTCTCACTGGAGACCGCGGCGCAGGGCGATACGCTGCGGCTGTGGGGGGACTGGCGCCTCGCGTCCATCGGCGCCATCGAGGCTTCGCTCGCGGCCCTGCCATCCCTGCGGCAGGTGGTGGCCGTGGAGGCGTCCCGGCTGATCGCCCTCGACACGGCCGGCGCCCTGACCCTGCTGCGCCACCTGCGGGGCCGAGGCCTCGATCCCACCCGGATCGCATTCGACGCCCTCGCCGCCGATCACCGCAGGGTGGTGGCCCTCGTGCTCGAGCGCCTCCCCGCCCGCGATGCGCGCCCGTCGCAGCGGGTCCGCAACCCGCTCGCCTCGGTCGGCGCTTCCGCGAGCGAGATCGCCCGCCTGCTCTCGGGACACCTCAACTTCCTCGGCGCCGTGGCCGCCGGCCTCGGCACGACGCTCCTGCACCCCCAGCGGCTGCGCATGCGCGAACTGGCGGCGCAGTTCCTCCACACCACCATCACGGCACTTCCCGTGGTCGCGCTGGTCACCTTCCTGATCGGTGTCGTGTTCGCCTACCTGCTGGGACTGCAGGCCGAGCGATACGGCGCGGGCATCTTCGTGGTGGACGGCGTGGCGCTGGGGATGGCGCGCGAGTTCTCGCCCATCATCGTCGCGGTGATCATCGCCGGTCGCTCTGGCGCCGCCTTCACGGCGCAACTGGGCACCATGCGCCTCACCGAGGAGACGGATGCCATCCGCGTGCTCGGGC
>CAZXJW010000110.1:0-9663 GCA_964641005.1 uncultured Rhodocyclaceae bacterium | reverse complement strand
TGTTCGACCTGAAGGTGCAGGGCAACATCTACACCCGCATCATGAACCCGACCACTGACGTGCTCGAGCAGCGCCTGGCGCAGCTGCACGGCGGCGTGGGCGCCCTGGCGCTGGCCTCCGGCCAGGCCGCCATCACCTACTCCATCATCACCATCGCTGGGGTGGGCGACAACATCGTCTCCGCCAGCACGCTCTACGGCGGCACCTACAACCTGTTCGCCCACACGTTGCCCCAGCTGGGCATCAAGGTGCGCTTCGCCGATTCCGACCGTCCCGAGACCTTCGCCGCGCTCATCGACGAGAGGACCAAGGCGGTGTACGTGGAGTCCATCGGCAATCCGCGCGGCAACGTGGCGGACATCGCGAAGCTCGCGGAGATCGCCCACGCCCACGGCGTGCCGCTGATCGTGGACAACACCGTTGCCACGCCCTACCTGCTGCGCCCCTTCGAGCACGGCGCGGACATCGTGGTGGAGTCGCTCACCAAGTACCTCGGCGGCCACGGCAACTCCATCGGCGGCGCGCTGATCGACTCGGGCAAGTTCCCCTGGGCGCAGCACAAGGAGCGCTTCCCGCAGCTCAACACGCCTGATGTCTCGTACCACGGCGTCGTGTACACCGAGGCGCTCGGGCCCGCCGCCTACATCGGCCGTGCCCGAGTGGTTCCGCTGCGCAACACCGGCGCGCCGCTGTCGCCCTTCAACAGCTTCCTGATCCTGCAGGGCATCGAGACGCTGGCCGTGCGCCTGGACCGTATCAACGCCAACACCCTGTCCATCGCCGAGCACCTCAAGTCCCACCCTGGCGTGAAGTGGGTGCGCTACGCGGGCCTGCCCGGTGACCAGTACCACGCCCTGGCGCGCCAGTACCTCGGCGGCCACGGCTCGGGCATCCTCAGCTTCGGCATCGACGGTGGCCGCGAGGCGGCGGCGAAGTTCATCGACGCGCTGCAACTGTTCACGCGCCTGGTGAACATCGGCGACGCCAAGTCGCTGGCCGTGCATCCCGCCAGCACCACCCACCGCCAGCTCACGCCCGAGGAACTGCTCAAGTCCGGTGTCACCGAGGACCTGATCCGCCTGTCCGTGGGCATCGAGCACATCGACGATCTGCTGGAGGACATCGACCAGGCCCTCGCGGCCGCCGGCGCCCGCCCCAGGCTCGCCGCCAACGCGTAGCGACGCCCCGTACCTTTCACCTCGAGACTCCCCTGCCGCAAGGCGGAGGTTCAACGACGCCCCGGGGCGACCCGGGGCGTCCTTTTATTCATGCGGCCTGCGGCGTGCCGTCCTCGAAGCACACCACCTCTCCGGGCTTCATCAGCGTCCAGGTCTCGTTGTCCGTGAGCGGCACTGTCGCGATCACGGCCACGCGATCGGCCGGCGTTGTGAGCTCGCTGAAGTCCACCTCCATCTCCGCGTCCGACAGCCGCGCGCGCGAGAACGGCGCCTGGCGCACGATGTAGGCAAGCTGCGTGGCGCAGTGGGCGAACAGCCGCTCGCCGTTGCTCAGCAGGAAGTTGAAGCTGCCCAGCGCGCTCATGCGTCGCGCCCAATCGTTCACGGCGTCGCGCAGCGCGGCTGCTTCCGGTGAACTGTCACCGAAGCGCCGCCACAGGCTGTCGAGCAGCGTGCAGAAGGCCGCCTCGCTGTCGGTGCCGCCCACCGGCTGGAAGCGGCCGTCGGCCGGCGGCTCGATTCCCTCCAGCGTGCCGTTGTGGGCGAAGATCCAGTAGCGGCCCCACAGCTCGCGCATGAACGGGTGCGTGTTCTCCAGCGCCACCGCGCCACGCGTGGCCTTGCGGATGTGGGCGATGACGTTGGTGGAGCGGATCGGGTAGCCGCGCACCAGCTGAGCCACGGGCGAGGCCGCGGCCGCCTGCGAGTCGAGGAACACCCGGCAGCCGCGCCCCTCGAAGAAGGCGATGCCCCAGCCGTCGCCGTGGTGGTCGGTGTTGCCGCCGCGCTGCTGGAAGCCGGTGAAGGAGAAGACGATGTCGGTGGGAACGTTGCAGTTCATGCCGAGCAGCTGGCACATGGCGCGTCCGTGGCGGATGGAGTCGACGTGTTCAGGATACCGGAAGCCCGCCACGCTCTGGCATCATCGCGCACCGCTCGCGCGGCCCCTGCCCGCTCCCGCGCCGGAGCGCCTGCCCACGCCCGTCTCGAGGCCCCAGCCATGACCACCGCCCTGATCCTGTTCGCCCACGGCGCCCGCGACCCGCGCTGGCGCGAGCCCTTCGACCGGCTCGAGGCGCTGGTGCGCGCGCGCCACGACGGCCCCTTGTCGCTCGCCTTCCTGGAGCACATGGAGCCCGGACTGTCGGACGCCGCGCAGGCGGTGGCCGCCGCCGGCGCCACCCGCGCCGTGGTGGTGCCGCTGTTCCTCGGCACGGGTGGACACCTGCGCAAGGACCTGCCGGTGCAGATCGCCGAGGCGCGCGAGACCTCGGGCATCCCCGTGGAGGCGGTCACCGCGGCGGGCGAGGACGGCGCGGTGCTGGCGGCACTGGCCGATTACTGCCTGGACGCGGTCGTCGCCTCGAACTGAGGAGACCGGGCAGCGCCCGAGCGGGGGTGCCGCTTCAGGGCTTCGTGAGGGCAGGCAGTCCGGGCAGCGGCGCTGGCGACTGTGCGAAGGAATCGATCAGCCTGAGGAGATTGGCGATCTGGTAGTCGGGGATGGTGCCGCCCTGCTTGCCACCCACGAGCATCACGTAGCGGCTCACGGTATCGGCGGCCACGTCGCCCACGGCGTACTGCGCCACCGGCTGCGTCTCGCCCTTGCGCAGGAACAGCACCACCATCTGCGGCGAGGCGAGGCCGTACTGCGCGCCGCCATCGGTGACCGGGAACTCCCGCTCCAGCTTCGCCCGCCCCAGCGCGACGAAGGCCGCCTCGATGCGTCTCGCGCCCTCGGGATCGGTGACGTGGCCGTGGGCGGGATCGGTCACCGCCTGGTGCACGCCGTGGTAGTACCACAGCCCCGCGGCATCCCGGTCGAACCGGTGCAGTGCGCCGCCGTGCACCACCTCCACGGCACCGAGTTCCTCCACGGGCAGCGGCACGAGCATGCCCTGCTGGAGCTTGCCGTGGCCGTGGCCGTCGTCGTCGGAATGCAGTCCGCCGCCCAGCTCGAACCACGCCACCGCGGCCGCCAGCACCACGAACACGCCCCAGATGGCCAGCAGCTTCGGCTTCACGCGCGCCGTCCTATCGCTGCCGCCACCACACCGCCAGGCCCACCAGGGCAAGCAGCCCCGGGATCAGGATCACCGACAGGAACACGGTGCCCTTCATCTGGCGGTTGGTGAGGTTCACCCGCGGCGCGTCGAAGCTGCGCGGCTGGATGCCGATCAGGTTCTCCTGCTCGGCGAGGAAGTTGATGGTGTTGAGGAACAGCTTGCCGTTGCCGAGGATGTGGAAGAAGGAGTTCGTGGCGAAGTCCGAGTCGCCCACCACCACGAGGCGCGAGCGGCCCTGCTTCTGGAGCGAGGCGGCCTCGACGATGCCCTTCTCGCGCGTGAGCGCCTCCATGGTGCGCGCCGCGTCCTCGCTGCCGGCCTTGCGGGTGGAGGCCACCATGAGCGGCAGCGGGCCCTTGCGATCCTTGCCGGGCGAGAACTCCACGCGGTCGGGCTGGGTCTCGCCCCAGCTGCCCTTGGAGCTGTTGGCCACCGGCGTGACGGAGGTGCCCGGCACCGGAAGCTCCGTGGGCGAGAACGAACGCGCGCCGGGGAAGAAGGACAGCGGCACCTCGCGGGCGATGGGATGGCGGTTGTAGTCGCTCACCGCGGGCGAGGAGATGTCCGACCAGAAATGGCTGGGCTCGTCGATGACGAGGTTGTCATCCACGCGGATGCCGAAGCCCGACAGCACCGGCTCGAGCCCCGACCTGATCCACGGGTCGAGCAGGAACAGTGCGTTGGCGCCGTTGGCCATCCACTCCTCGAGGGCCTTCACCTCGGGCGGCAGCAGCGTGAACTTGGGCCCCGCCACCACCAGGACCGCGCACTGCCCGAGGGCCTCGCCGCCCTTGACCAGCGTGATCTTCTCCACCGCGTAGTTCATGGTCTCCAGCGCCGCGCGCGCCTTGGCCATGCCGTGCTGCTCCTGCACGATCACCTTGTCGCCCAGGCCGTGGGCGTGGCCGCCCTGGCCCTCGAGGTGGTCGTGGGACTCGAGGCTGAAGGGGTCGGCCTCGCCGTGGCCCTCGAGGAAGCAGATCTTCTGCGTGACGCCCTGGGAGACGCGCAGGATGGCGTTGGCGATCTCCGCCTCGTTGCCGCTCTGCACCTGCTGCTTGCGGCCCTCGCTCTCGATCACCGAGGTGCCCGCGAAGGTCACGCCCATCATGCGCGCCTGGGCGGGATTGAGCGTGGGATCGAACACCTCGACGCTGATGTTCGGGTTCTGGCGCGCGATCAGTCGATAGAGGTCGACGGTCTCGCGCATCATCGGGTCGGCGAAGAAGGTGATGCGCATGGGCTTGTCGATGCGCTGGAGCATGGTGATGGACTGGGCGCTGAGCGAATAGCGGCCGCCACGGGTCATGTCGAAGCGCACTGGCATGAGCTCGGCGAGCCAGGCCACCGCCACCAGGATGCCGGCGAAGCCCAGGGTGGCCAGCGCGATCTCGCCGCGCCGCCCCCGGGCGAGCTGGCGCAGGTCCTCGCGCAGCTGCCGGCCCAGCCGCCCACGGCCAGGCCCGCCAGCGCCGTGCCCGCGCCCCACCAGCCCGGTTCGAGCAGCAGCAGCTGCAGGATGCCGGCCAGCGCCAGCAGGAAGATGCCGGCAAGCAGCACCAGGCCGTGTCGGAAGTTGCGATCCATCAGCGAACTCCTAGCGGCGCCACTGCAGCCAGCCGGCGTTGAACACCAGCGCGATGCCGGCCACGGCCAGGTAGTAGGCCACTGCCTCGGTGCGCACCAGCCCCTGCACGAAGCCGCCGTAGTGGATGGCGAAGGACAGGTGCGAGAGCAGCGCACGCATGCCGGGGGTCGACTGGAAGGCCTGGGCGTGACCCACGAACCAGAAGCCCAGCACCACCACCACCGTGACCAGCGCCGCGACGATCTGGTTCTGGGTGAGCGCCGAGAAGAACTGGCCGATGGCCAGGCACGCCATGCCCAGCAGCACGAAGCCGATGTAGCCCGACAGGATGGTGGTGAGCTCGGGGTTTCCGTACAGCGCCAGGGGCACCACGTTGATGGCGGTGCCCAGCGTCATGATCAGCAGGATCGTGACCGCGCCCAGGTACTTGCCCAGCACCAGCTGCCAGGTCCGGAACGGCAGAGTGGCGAGCAGCTCCATGGTCCGCCCGTTCACCTCGGCGGTGAACAGGCGCATGGACACGATGGGCAGCAGCGTCACCAGCAGGATGCCCATGTTCTGGAACGTCTCGTCCATGCTGGCGTTGCCGGTGAGGAAGGTGTTGTAGAGGAAGAAGTAGCCCGTGCCCACCAGGAACACCGCCACCACGAAGTAGGCGATGGGCGAGCGGAAGTAGGTGAGGAGCTCCTTGCGGTACAGGGCGAGCAGCGCGCGCACGTCGAGCTCCTCAGGCGGCCGCGGCGCGCTCGGCGGCGCCGTGGGCATCGAGGGTGGTGTCGCCCACGTAGCGCAGGAACACGTTCTCGAGGGTGGGCTGCATGCGCTCCAGGCGCTGCAGTTCGAAGCGCGCCGCCACCACGCGCGCGATGCGCGCCTCGACGCCGCTCTCGGCGCGCACGAGGCACTCGGCCGAGAGCAGCCGGCCCTCGGAATCGGCGTTGCGGATGGCGACGTTCTCCACGCCGTCCACGGACACCAGCGCGAGCTTCAGGTCCTCGGCCCTGCCGGCCACGAGCAGGTGCACGCGGTTGCTCTCCTCGGCCTTGCTGCGCAGCCCCTCGGGCGTGTCGATGGCCAGCAGGCGGCCCTGGCTGATGATGGCCACGCGCCGGCAGATCATGGTGACCTCGGGGAGGATGTGGGTGGACAGCAGCACCGCGTGCTTCTCGCCGGCGGCGCGGATCACCTCGCGGGTCTCCTGGATCTGGCCGGGGTCGAGGCCGGCGGTGGGCTCGTCGAGCAGCAGCACGTCGGGGTCGCCCAGCAGCGCCTGGGCGAGCCCCACGCGCTGGCGGTAGCCCTTGGAGAGCTTGTAGATCTCCCGGCGCATCACCGCCTCGAGGCGGCAGGCCGCGGCCACGCGCTCGAGTTCGGCGTTCACCCGCGCGCGCGGCACGCCCTTCACGTCTGCCACGAAGCGCAGGTAGGAACTCACCTCGAGCACGTCGTAGAGCGGCGGCGTCTCGGGAAGGTAGCCGAGGTGGCGCGCCGCCTCGGGCTGCTCGAGCGCCATGTCGTGCCCCGCCACCAGGATGCGTCCGCTGCTCGCCGTGGTGTAGCCGGCGATCATGCGCATGGTGGTGGTCTTGCCCGCCCCGTTGGGGCCGAGGAAGCCCACGATCTCGCCCGCATCCACCGAGAAGGACACGTCCTGCACGATGGTGCGCGAACCGTAGCGCTTGGAGACCGACTCCAGTGTGATGGCAGCTGGCAAGGTGGGAAGCGGCGGGAGGGGAAGCGGTGGGGAGCGTGCGCTGCGGTCGCCTTCTGCGGGCGATCCGCGGAAGCGGAACGGGAGGAATCGTGACGGACGCAATGATCCGTCAGGGACGCCACAAAGAAAAGGCCCCCTTGCGGGGGCCTTGTCGTGCAGCGAGCCGCGGACGGCTTACTTGTACCAGCGGTTGCCCTTGGCGGCGAACTGGTCCTGGTCGTGCGCCATGAACACTTCGGTGCCTTCCAGGTCGCGGATCATCTTGATGCGGTTGACGGAGTCGGTGTAGTCCTTCACCGAGTAGTTCAGGCCGGCCGGGTAGCCTTCCAGGTTCTCCTTCATCCACACGGCGTCCTGGGTGATGACGATGGTGCCGGAGCCCTTGGTCTTCACCTTCATGGACTGGTGGCCCAGGGTATGGCCCGGGGTGCTCAGGATGATCATGGTGCCATCGCCGAACAGGTCGTAGTCGCCGTTCAGTTCGAAGAAGTTGTAGTCGCGGGCCTTGGCCAGGTCATCCAGCACGAAGCTGCCGTTCACCGCGCGGCCCTGGAACTTCTCCGGCCACCATCCCTGGTAGAGCTCCTTCTTCTGGAACACGTGGATGGCATTCGGGAACAGGGAGATGTTGCCGGTGTGGTCGAGGTGCGAGTGGGAGGTCACGACGACCTTCACCTTGGCGGGGTCGAAACCCAGCTTCTTGAGCTGCATGTCGATCACGTCGGAGCGCTTCTGCGACGGCTTGAGGAAGTCGCAGTTGCCGGCGGCCCAGTACTTCTTGCAGTTGTCCATCCCGTCGGAGATGGCGGCGCCGTTGCCGGTGTCGAACACCACGAGGCCCTTCTCGTGGTCGATGACCCACATGGAGACGGGGATGGTGATGTCGCGGGCCTTGTCCTCGGGCAGGGCCGGGATCAGGCCGCGGATGTTGAACGGCCCGAACATGCCGCTGGTGGTCCAGTACACGCCCTTGACCTGCGCGGACGCGGCACCGGACAGCGCCATGGCGGCGGCGCCGAGCAGCCCTGCGATCACAGCTTTCTTCATCGCTCTCTCCTTGTGGTGGGTGTTCGCGGGAAGCCCGCAACTGCCGCCGGGACACGGCCACGCACCGGGGTGGAGAGAACACCCTCCGAGATCGCTCTCGCTCGCTCCCTCCTGCCCAGGTGCCCTGGAGGGCCCCGAGTTCTTACAATCGGCGCGTTCTTCTTACTAACTGATGCGGAACGCTTTTTCCGAGTGCGGCGAATATAGACCTGTACGCCCGTGGGGCGTCAATGAGTTTTTACGAATGGAAACGTCGCGGCATCGCGTCATTCTCGATGGTGCGATCTCAGCGGCGCGCCGACAGCACGGTGAAGCCCTCGCCGATGATGGCGCGGCGGATCTCGCCGGCGAATCCCGCGTCCCTGAGCAGCCGCTCCTGCTCCTCGCGGTCGGGGATCTCGTTGCCCCAGGTGAGCTCCTCGAGGCCTGTCTGGAGCGGGAACCGGAACTCCGGCTCGCGCGTCTGGGCCAGCGTGGAGGGATAGGTCTCGTCCACGATCAGCATCCAGCCGCCGGGCTTGAGCGCCGCCGCGGCCTCGGCCACCACCGCAGGGCGGATCGGCTTCGCGATCTCGTGCAGCACCTCGATCATCACGCACGCGTCCACGCTGGCCGGCGCCACCACCTCCCCCACCCTCCCCGCCCGCAGCTCGACGCGCGCCCCCAGGCCCGCTTCGGCCACGCGGGTGCGCGCCACCTCCAGGCCGGAAGGGTCGATGTCCACCCCGATGCCGCGCGCCGCCGGATACGCCTTCGCCAGCTGCACCAGGAAGTTGGCCGTGCCGCAGCCCAACTCGAGCACCGTGCCGCCGGCCTCGAGCGCGGCGGGCAGGCCCTCGAGCGCCGGCAGCAGCTTCTTCGCGGTGGCGAGCTGCAGGCCCCAGGTGGATTCGGCGATGGCCTTCGCGAAGCCCGCGCCGCGGCCCTGGAAGGGCGCCACCGCGCCGCTGCGGAAGGCCTGGCGCGCGGCGCGGTAGTCCTCGGTGGCGAAGTCCGTGCCCAGGCGGACGAAGCCGCCCAGGTACCGGGGATGCCCCGGGCTGGCGAGGATGGCGTCGAAGTGCGGCGCGAGGCGGAAGGCGTCCTCGCCCTCGGCGTCCACCATGCCGAAGCCGTGGGCGGTCCACAGCCAGGTGCGCACGTAGGGCGGGTGCAGGGACGTGGCCGCGGCGAGGGCCGCGGCGCTGCTGCCCGGTGCCTGGGCCAGGGCGCGGAACAGGCCCAGCTCGATGCCCAGGTCCATCAGGTGCATCGCGTTGAATCCGCGGCGCCATTCGAACACGCGGGCGACCTGCTGGTCGGCGGTGATGGCGGGGTCGGTCAGGCTCATGGGCAACGGGCTCCTCGTGGACGGGTCGGGCGTGCGCGGGTGCCGGAGGTTCCGGCGGCCCGGGCGAGACCGCATCCTCGCACGGCTGGCCGCGGTCCCGCAGCCGTCGGCACGGATGCGGTGGTATGCCCCTTGCCTGCACGGGTGACTCCATGTGGCTCCTCGGCATGATCCTCGGCGCCGCCGTGATGGGCTCCCTCGGCGGTTTCACGAGCGGCGCGGTGGGCGCCGTGCTCGGCGCCCTGCTGCTGCCGCGCCTGTCCGCCGACCGCGAGGCGCTGCGTGCGCTCGCCGCGCGGGTGGACGCGCTCGAGGCCCAGCTGCGCGATCTCGCGCGCAGCGCCTCGCCGCACGCGGCTGCGGGCGCTCCCGCGCCTTCCGTGGCCGCGCCGGCGCCGGCCACCGGCGAAGCGCAGGAACCCGCCGCGGCCGCCGCGGCAGCTTCCACCGACCAGGCGCATGCGCCCTCCCCGATCGCTCCACCGCTGACCCCGGCCGAGCTGTTCGAGCGCACGGCACGGGGAGAAACGGTGGCTGACACGAGCACCGGCGCGGGCGTGCCCGGCTCGGGAGCAGGCCCCGACGCCGCCCCTGCCCGGCCGGCGAACGGCGACGCCAGGGCCCCTGCGGGCCTGGACGCCGACGCGCTCGCGGCACGTGCGTGGCACTGGCTCGCCGGTGGCAATCTCGTGGTCCGGGCCGGCGCGCTCATCCTGTTCGTCGGGCTCGCATTCCTGATG
>CAZXJW010000109.1:0-9664 GCA_964641005.1 uncultured Rhodocyclaceae bacterium | reverse complement strand
GCGGCGGCGCTTGCGTCCGGCACCGGCGGCGCCGCCGCGGTCGGCCGGCAGCAGCATGCGGTGGCGCTCCTCGTCGGAGGCGTTCTGGAACAGCTCCCACCACTCGCCCACCTCGGCATCGAGCTCGCCGCTCTCGCAGCGCAGCAGCAGGAAGTCGAAGGCGGCCCGCAGCTTCGGGCTCTCCAGCACCCGCCAGGGTCGCTTGCCGGAGCGCTGGCTGAAGCGCCACTGCATCAGCCAGATCTCCTTCATGTCGGTGCCGAAGCGCCGCGGCACCGACATGCGCTCGGCCTGCACCGAGAGCACCTGGTCCATGGCCTCGTGCAGCGCCGGCACCGGGGCCACCCCGCGCGCCTGGGCGGCGTTCCACTCCGCCAGCACCTCGTGCCAGAGCAGCGCGGCGAACAGGAAGCCGGGCGAGACGGTCTTGTCGGCGCGGATGCGCTCGTCGGTGCGCTCCAGCGCAAGCATCACGAAGCGCTCGCCCAGAGGCTGCTCGAGGATCACGTCCAGCATGGGCAGCAGGCCGTGGTGCAGCCCCTCGGCGCGCAGCTGTCGGATGCAGGCCACGGCGTGGCCGGAGAGCAGCAGCTTGAGCATCTCCTCGAACAGCCGCGCGCCGGGGACGTTCTGCACCAGCTCGGCCATCTCGAGGATGGGCGCCCGGGTGCCCTTGTCGATGCTGAGCCCCAGCTTGGCCGCCAGCCGCACGGCGCGCAGCATGCGCACCGGGTCCTCGCGGTAGCGCGCACGCGGGTCGCCGATGATGCGCAGCCTGCGCGCCTCGAGGTCGCGCATGCCGTCCACGTAGTCGAGGATCTCCTCGGTGGCCGGATCGTAGTAGAGCGCGTTGACGGTGAAGTCTCGCCGCAGCGCGTCGTCCTCCTGGGAGCCGAAGGCGTTGTCGCGCAGCAGCCTGCCGTGCTCGTCCTTCACCTGGTCGGCGTCGTCGTCGGACTGCATGGCGCGGAAGGTGGAGGTCTCCACCATCTCCTGGCCACACAGCACGTGCACCAGGCGGAAACGCCGGCCGATGATGCGCGAGCGCCGGAACACCGCGTGCACCTGCTCGGGCGTGGCGTCGGTGGCCACGTCGAAGTCCTTGGGCTCCAGGTCGAGCAGCAGGTCGCGCACCGCGCCGCCCACCACGTAGGCGCGATAGCCGGCCTCCTGAAGGCCTTCGCAGGTGCGCCGCGCGCAGCGGCTGAGGCGGTCGCGGGTGAGGCCGTGGCGGGACACCGGTATGACCACCGGGGCCCGCCCGGGCCTGGCGCCGCGGGCAAACACTTTCTCGAGGAACTTCTTGATCATCCGCGGAGGGGGTCTTGCAGGAGGGATTCCCGCGGGCATTCGCGGAAGCCGCGGATTATACAGGCCGGACCGGACCGGCCCTCGCGGCGCGGCACTAGCGCAGGCTGATGATCTCCCAGCCACGCGCCAGCGCATGCTCCTTGAGGGTCTCGTCCGGATCCACGGCCACGGGACGGCGCACCTTGGACAGCAGCGGCAGGTCGTTGAGCGAATCGCTGTAGAAGCTGGTCTCGGCGAAGCTCGACCAGTCCAGGCCGCGCTCGGCGAGCCAGGCCTCCACACGAGCCACCTTGCCCTCCCGGAACGCCGGCAGTCCGCTCACGCGGCCGGTGAACTCGCCGTCCGGCCCCTCCTCCGGATCGGTGGCCACCAGGTGCTCGATGCCGAACTCGCGCGCGATGGGGCGGGTCACGAAGCTGTTGGTGGCGGTGACCACCACCCGGGCATCGCTGCGATGGCTGTCCACCAGGTCGCGGGCCTTGAGGGTCATCATGGGCAGGATGCGGGTCTTGAGGTACTCCGCGTGCCAGGCCTCGAGCTGGGCGCGCGGATGGCGCGACAGCGGCTTCAGCTGGAAGTCGAGGAACTCGTGGATGTCCAGCGTGCCGGCGCGGTACTGGTCGTAGAACTCCAGGTTGCGCGCCTCGTAGACCTCGCGGTCGAGCACGCCCTTGTGGATCAGGAACTGGGCCCACTCGAAGTCGCTGTCGCCCGCGAGCAGCGTGTTGTCGAGATCGAACAGCGCGAGGTTCATGGAATGTCCGGAAGCGGTGTGGGGGAAACGGTTCGCCGGTGTCCCGTCAGGGGCGTCAGCCAGCGGGTTCGTCGTCGAGCACCAGGGGCAGCTGAAGCACTTCCCGCACCAGCGGCACCGTCAGCGGGCGCTGTGTCTCTAGGGAATGACGGTCCAGCGCGTCGAGCACACCCATGAGGGTGGGAAGGTCGCGTCGCACGTGGCGCAGAAGGTAGGCGGACACCTCGGCAGGGAGGCGCAGGCCACGCGCCGCGGCGTGGCCTGCGAGGGCGGCTGCCTTCTCGGCGTCATCCAGCGGATGCAGCTGGTACACCAGCCCCCAGGCCAGGCGCGTGAGCAGTTCGGGGGCGAGGTCGAGCCGCGCAGGCGGCACCGGTCCGGCGGCCACCAGGGCGCCGCCGCCTTCGCGCACGGCGTTGAAGGCGTTGAACAGGGCACGCTGCCCGGCGGCGTCGAGCCGGTCTACGTCGTCGGCGAGCAACAGCACGCCGCGATCCTCGGGAATGCCGCCGTCGAAGCGACGCGCCGGCCGCGCGGACGCCGCGGCCACCGCACCGAGCAGGTGCGAACGGCCGCTGCCGGGCACGCCCCAGAGGTAGACGAAGGCCTCGCCTCCGCCTTGCGCGAGCGCGCGCAGCGCTGCCACGGCCTCGGCATTGCGCCCCGGAAAGAAGTTGTCGAAGGCGGGCGCCGGCGGCGACGCGATGCCCAGCGCCAGTTGCTTCATGGCCGCGATTATAGGGGGGCCCTTCCGGTAGAATCCGCGGCCTTCCCCAAGTCCCGAGCCCGCACGCCATGTCCGAGTCCCGCCCCGCCGACGGTCTTTCCTATCGCGACGCGGGCGTGGACATCGACGCCGGCGACGCGCTGGTGGAGCGCATCAAGCCCCTGGCGAAGTCCACCCTGCGCGAGGGCGTGCTCGCGGGCATCGGCGGCTTCGGCGCGCTGTTCGAGGTGCCGAAGCGCTACCGCGAGCCGGTGCTGGTGTCGGGCACCGACGGCGTGGGCACCAAGCTCAAGCTCGCCTTCCAGCTCGATCGCCACGACACCGTGGGCATCGACCTGGTGGCCATGAGCGTCAACGACATCCTGGTTCAGGGCGCCGAACCGCTGTTCTTCCTCGATTACTTCGCCTGCGGACGGCTGTCCGTGGACACGGCCGCGGCGGTGATCTCCGGCATCGCCGAGGGCTGCCGCCAGGCCGGCTGCGCGCTGGTGGGCGGCGAGACCGCCGAGATGCCCGGCATGTACCCCGACGGCGAGTACGACCTCGCCGGCTTCGCCGTGGGCGCGGTGGAGAAATCCGCCATCATCGACGGGCGCGCCATCGCGCCGGGCGACGCCATCGTGGCGCTGGCCTCCAGCGGCCCGCACAGCAACGGCTACTCGCTGGTGCGGCGCATCGTCGAGGTCGCGGGCGCCGACCTGTCAGCCGATTTCCACGGCCGCCCGTTGGGGGAGGCGTTGATGGCTCCCACGAGGATCTACGTGAAGCCCGTGCTCGACCTCGTCTCGCGCCTGCCCGTGAAGGGCATCGCCCACATCACCGGCGGCGGCATCACCGGCAACGTGCCGCGCGTGCTGCCGCCGGGCACGCGCGCCGTCCTGCGGCGCGACAGCTGGCAGCTGCCGCCCGTGTTCCAGTGGCTGCAGGCCCGGGGCAAGGTGGCCGACGAGGAGATGCACCGGGTGTTCAACTGCGGCGTGGGGATGGTGCTGGTGACGGCGGAGGCGGACGCGGCGCGCGCCGTGGAAGTCCTGCGGTCGCACGGCGAGCAGGCCTGGATCGCAGGCCTCATCGAGGGCGGCGGCTCGGACGAACCGGCAGCCGTCCTTGCCTGATCCGGTCACGCCCATGGGGCACGTCGTGGTGCTCGTGTCCGGGCGTGGCAGCAACCTGCGCGCCCTCGTGGAGGCCGGCATCCCGGTGACGGCGGTCATCAGCAACCGGCCCGACGCCGCGGCCCTGGGCTTCGCCGCCGGCCACCACATCGCCACGGCAGTGGTCGACCACAAGGCATTCCCCGACCGCGAGAGCTTCGATGCGGCACTGTCCCGATGCATCGATGCCCATGCTCCGCAGCTCGTGGTGCTCGCGGGCTTCATGCGCGTGCTCACGCCCGGTTTCGTGCAGCGCTACGCGGGCCGCCTGCTCAACATCCACCCCTCGCTGCTGCCCGCCTTCACCGGACTCGACACCCACGCCCGCGCGCTGGCCGCCGGCGCGAAGCTGCACGGCTGCACCGTGCACTTCGTGACCGAGGCGCTCGACCACGGCCCCATCCTCGCGCAGGCGGCGGTGCCGGTGCTCGACGGCGACACGCCCGACACGCTCGCCGCACGCGTGCTGCGCCAGGAACACCGGCTGCTGCCCGCGGCTGTGCGCTGGTTCCTCGAGGGACGACTCTCCATCGACGGGCTGCGGGTGCGGCTGTCGGGCGCCGCGGCCGGGGGCGAAGGCGCGCTGCTGGAGCCCGCGCCGTGAGCCGGGCGATTCGCGTCGGCGGATCCGCGCTCGCGGCCGCCGCACTGCTGCTCGCCGCCGCCGGCGCCCACGCGGCGCCCGCGGTACCGCTGCGAGTGGAGATGGAGCTGGTGGTGGAAGCCAAGGGCATGACCGTGGGCGAGGGCCGCGACGTGTTCGAGACGGACGGCAAGCGCTACAGCGTGGTCACCGATGCGCGCACCGTGGGCCTGGCGCGTCTGCTGAAGAAGGTGGACGAGCATCGCGAGAGCCAGGGCACCGTCACCGACAAGGGCCTGCGGCCGCTGAGCTTCCGCCAGCAGCGCACCGGCAAGGCGCCCAATTCCGCCAGCTTCGACTGGGCGAAGGGCGAGCTCACCATGATCGAGGGCGACGAGGTGGAGAAGGTGCCCCTCGTGCCCATGACCTTCGACCAGACCTCCCTGCCCTACGCCTTCGTGTTCAGCGATCCGCCCAAGGCCGAGCGCATCAGCGTGCGCGTCACCGACGGGCGCAAGCTGCAGGAGTACGACCTTGCCTTCGTGGGCCGCGAGCGCATCGCCACGGAACTGGGCCAGCTCGACACGCTGCGCTACCGCAAGATCCAGCCGCCCGACGACAAGCGCGGCTTCGAGTTCTGGCTCGGGCTCGACCACCACCGCCTGCCGGTGCGCATCCGCATCATCGAGAAGGACGGCACGGCCTTCGATTCCACCGTGACGCGCATCACCTACCCGGCACGCCCCTGAACCATGGAATCCCATCCCGGACGCGTCGACGCCGCCGCCGACGCGCTGGCCGAGCTGCTGCCCTTCCAGGCGCCCGCCGACGCGGTGCTGCGCCAGTGGTTCCGCCACAACCCCCGCCTCGGGCCCCGCGAACGCGCCTTCGTGGCCGACACCGCCTTCGCCGTGATCCGCCACCTGCGTCGTCTCGAGTTCCTCGCCGGCGGACGCGATCCGCGCCGGCTGGCGCTCGCCGCGCTGGTGCGGGTGGCGGGCACCGCGGTGCGCGCACTCGAGCCGTCGCTGCGCGGCGGCGAGGCGGCCTGGCTGGCCACGCTCAAGGGCGCCCCCGAACCCGAGGCACCGGCCGTTCGCCTTTCGTTGCCCGACTGGCTGCACGAGCGCCTGGTGGCGGCGCGCGGCGAGGAGGACACCACGCGCCTGGCCACCGCGCTGCTGCGCTCCGCGCCCATGGACCTGCGCGTGAACACGCTGCTCACGCGTCGCGAGGAGGTGCTCGCCACGCTCAAGGCAAGCGACATCGAGGGCGAGCCCACACCCTGGGCACCGGCCGGCATCCGGCTGCGCGACAAGCCCTCGCTTGAGCGCCATGCGCTGTTCACCGGCGGGCTGGTGGAGGTGCAGGACGAGGGCAGCCAGCTGGTGGCGCTGCTGCTCGACCCGCGCCGCGGCCAGATGGTGGTGGACTTCTGCGCCGGCGCCGGCGGCAAGACCCTGGCCATGGGCGCGCTGATGCGCTCCGAAGGCCGCCTCTACGCCTTCGACACCTCCGAGCGGCGGCTCGCCAAACTCACGCCCCGGCTGCGCCGCTCGGGCCTGTCCAACGTGCATCCGCAGCGCATCGACTCGGAGAACGACACCCGCGTGAAGCGCCTGGCCGGCAAGATCGACCGCGTGCTGGTGGACGCGCCCTGCAGCGGCACGGGCACGCTGCGGCGCAACCCCGATCTCAAGTGGCGCATGTCGCCCCAGGCGCTCGAGGAACTCGGCGCGAAACAGCGCGCCATCCTGGCGTCGGCGGCGCGGCTCGCCAAGCCGGGCGGCCGGCTCGTCTACGCCACCTGCAGCCTGCTCCCGGAAGAGAACGAGGCGGTCGTGGACTCCTTCCTGCTCGCGGCCCCGGGCTGGCGGCGCCTGGACGCGCCCGCGGCGCTACGTTCGGCCGGCATGGACATTCCCGGCCAGTCCGGCGAGGACCTGCGCCTGGACCCCGCGAGCCACGGCACCGACGGCTTCTACGCGGCGTTGCTGGAGCGCATCGCCTGAGCGCTCTTGGCCGCATCGTGCCGCCGGGACGCCCGCCGCGCGAGTCCGGCGTGCGCGGTGCACCACCTCCCGAAGCTCCGCCCGCTCGCCTAGAATGTCCTCCATGGCGAACACAACCGAACGCGTGAACCTGCTCGCGGAACTGGTCCGCGAGATCGAGACCGTCTCCATCGCCTGGCAACTTGGCGTGATCGCGCTCTGCCTGGCACTGGCCTGGATCACGGGCCGCCTGCTGCGCCCCCGCCTGGAGCGCACCGCCGCGGCCGCCAAGGCCGACGGCGGCCAGGACGCGCTGTTCTTCGGCACCGCGGGCCTCATGCGCGTGCTGGTGCCGCTCGTGGCCTGGGTGCTGCTCATCCTGAGCCGCATCGCGCTGCAGCCCCACCAGCCGGTGAATCTCCTCAACGTCGCGATCCCGCTTTCGTCCTCGCTGGTGATCATCCGCGTGGCCTTCTACGTGCTGCGCCACGCGCTGCCACCGAGCGGCTGGCTGCGGCAGTCGGAGCGCGCCATCGCCTGGACCGTCTGGATCGGCATGGCGCTGCACCTCACGGGGCTGCTGCCGGAGATCCGGGAGTTCCTCGACTCGCTCGCCCTGACCTTGGGCAAGCAACGCGTCTCGCTGCTCAACGTGATCGAGGGAACGATCTCGGTGGCCATCACCCTGGTGGGCGCCATGTGGGCGGGGCGGCTCATCGAGGGCCGGCTCATGGCCCTGCAGCACCTGGACACCAGCCTGCGGGTGGTGTTCTCCAAGCTGGTGAAGACGGTGCTGCTGGCCTTGGCGGTGCTGATCGCGCTGCCGCTGGTGGGCATCGACGTCACGGTGCTCTCGGTGTTCGGCGGCGCGCTGGGCGTGGGGCTGGGCTTCGGACTGCAGAAGATCGCGGCCAACTACATCAGCGGCTTCGCGATCCTGCTGGACCGCTCCATCAAGCTCGGCGACCTGGTCACCGTGGACGGTCGCTACGGCACCGTGGCGCGGCTCACGGCACGCTACGTGGTGGTGCGCGAGTTCGACGGCACCGAGGCGATCATCCCCAACGAGTCGGTGATCACCTCCACGGTGCTCAACCATTCCTACTCGGACCAGTCGGTGCGCGTGGACCTGACGGTCCAGGTGGCCTACGGCACGAACCTGCGCCAGGCCCTCGATGCGCTGCAGGCGATCGCCAGGGAGCATCCGCGCGTCCAGAAGGAGCCGGCGCCCGCGGCCCTGGTGCGCAACTTCGGCGAGAGCGGCATCGACCTCGACCTGATGGTGTGGATCTCCGATCCGGAGGCCGGGCGGGGAAACCTGCGCTCCGAACTCAACCTGCGCATCGACGAGGTTTTCCGCCAGCGCGGCTTCGAAATTCCCTTTCCGCAGAGGGACCTGCATATCGTCTCCGGGGCCCTGGAACCGGCCGCCAAGGGGCAGGTCTGAGGCTTGCTTCGGTTCTTGCGGCCGGCTGCACGGCCTGTTGCTGACCGCCACGGGAGTTGATCCCCGTCAGCCGGCCCCCATCTGGTGGTGGGCTAGAATGCGGCCTGCAGTGTTCTTTCTGGGGGGTTCATGTCTCTTTCGTTCCTGAATGGCGTCTTCGACCTGCCGTGGTGGGGCTATGTGCTCGTCACCCTGGGTCTGACGCACGTCACCATTGCCGCGGTCACGATCTTCCTGCACCGGCACCAGGCGCACCGCGCCCTGGACCTGCACCCGATCCCGAGCCACTTCTTCCGCTTCTGGCTGTGGCTCACCACCGGCATGGTCACCAAGGAATGGGCGGCCATCCATCGCAAGCACCATGCGAAGTGCGAGACCGCCGAGGATCCGCACAGTCCGCAGGTGCTGGGCATCGACAAGGTCATGTGGGAGGGTGCCGAGCTCTACCGCAGGGAAGCCGCCAACGCCGAGACCCTCGATCGCTACGGCCACGGCACGCCCGACGACTGGCTGGAGCGCAACGTCTACAAGCGTGACAAGCTCGGCGTGTCGATCATGATGATCATCAACCTGGTGCTGTTCGGGCCCGTGGGTCTGACGATCTGGGCGATCCAGATGTTCTGGATCCCGTTCTTCGCCGCCGGGATCATCAACGGAGTGGGCCACTACTGGGGCTACCGCAACTTCGCTGCCGAGGACGCCAGCCGCAACATCGTTCCCTGGGGCATCCTGATCGGCGGCGAGGAGCTGCACAACAACCACCACGCCTACGCCTCCTCGGCACGGCTCTCCAGCAAGTGGTTCGAGTTCGACATCGGCTGGATGTACATCCGCATCCTCGAGATGCTGGGGCTGGCCAAGGTCAAGAAGCTCGCTCCGCAGGTGCGCCTCGACCTCTCCAAGGCCAAGGTGGACATCGCCACGCTGCAGGCCATCGTCACCAACCGCTACGAGGTGGTGACGCGCTTCACCCGCACCATGCGCGACACCTGGGTGGAGGAAGTCACCCGCATCAAGGCCGGCCCTGGCCTGGACAAGGCCACCGTGCGCCGCTGGCTCAACCTCGACGCGCGCGAACTGGGCGACCAGGAACGCGCCCGTCTCGACGAGGCCCTCGCCAAGAGCAAGGTGATGGCAACCGTCTATTCCATGCGTCAGGAGCTATCGGCCCTGTGGCAGCGTTCCGCCGCTTCCAAGGAGCAGCTGCTCAAGCAGCTCGAGGACTGGTGCCACCGGGCGGAAGCCTCCGGCATCCGCCCCCTCCAGGAATTCTCCCGCCAGCTGCGCGCCTACGCCTGAGCCTTCACGCCCGTCGAGGGCAACAAAAAACCCGCTGTGAAAACAGCGGGTTTTTTATCGAACGTAGCCGGCCGAACGGCCGGCCTGCGCATCACTTGAGTTTCGTTTCCTTGTACATCACGTGCTTCCGAGCCTTGGGATCGAACTTCTTGATCTCCATCTTCTCGGGCATCGTCTTCTTGTTCTTGGTGGTGGTGTAGAAGTGGCCGGTGCCGGCGGTGGACTCGAGCTTGATCTTCTCGCGCATGAGCGGCCCCTCAGATGCGCTCGCCAGCGGCGCGCAGGTCGGCCAGGACGGCGTCGATGCCGTTCTTGTCGATGGTGCGCAGGGCGGCGTTGGTGAGGCGCAGGCTGACCCAGCGGTTCTCGCTCTCCACCCAGAACCGGCGGTACTGCAG
>CAZXJW010000108.1:2919-9673 GCA_964641005.1 uncultured Rhodocyclaceae bacterium | reverse complement strand
TTCGAGCAGGCCACCCTGGAGAAGGTGATCGCGGCGCGTGCCCAGGTGCAGGCCGCGCGCCAGGCGCAGGACATGCCCGCGCTGGGCCAGGCCGAGAGCGCGCTGCGCGTGGGCCTGGGCAGCATCTTCGCGGTGGCCGAGGCCTATCCCGACCTCAAGGCCAACCAGACCTTCCAGCAGCTCATGGCCCGCATCTCCGGCCTCGAGAACGCCATCGCCGACCGGCGCGAGTTCTACAACGAGTCCGTGAACCTCTACAACGTGCGCATCGAGCAGTTCCCCGACACCATCGTCGCGGGAATGTTCGGCCACCGCGCGCGCGACCTGCTCGAGTTCACCGAGGAGGAGAAGCGCGACGTGGACATCAAGGCGCTGTTCGCGGCCTGACCCGAAGGCGATGCCGCTCACGCAGCGCTTCGCCGATCCGGAGTACGGCCTGCTCCTGACGCCGGTCACGGCGCAGATCCTCTCCAGCTGGATCATCACCGAGTCCAAGCAGCCGGGCGGCGTGGCCTTTGGCTGCGCGGTCGTCGCCTGCTTCTCCCTGTGGGGCTGGATACTGGTGTGGCGGCGCCGGCGCGCGGTGGCCGAC
The DNA here is from genome assembly GCA_964641005.1 of uncultured Rhodocyclaceae bacterium. GTDB lineage: Bacteria > Pseudomonadota > Gammaproteobacteria > Burkholderiales. The sequence continues at coordinate 9,081 of CAZXJW010000108.1, read as the reverse complement.
ACGCCCACGTCCACCGTGGCCGGCGCCGCCCAGGGCTACGTGGAGCTGTACGGAAAGGCCCTGCCCCACGACGGCCTGCTGATCAAGTCGAAGCACGGGCGCCGCGAGTGCGTCTGGTTCCGCTGGACCGTGGAAGAGAAGCCCGGCGACAAGTGGAAGGTGGTGGAAAAGGGTGCCAGCACCGAGACCTTCCTGCTGCGCGACGCCACCGGGGAATGCGTCATCGATCCGGACGGCGCCCAGGTCAGCGCCTCGTTCCGGGTCAGCTGGTACAACGCGCCCTACCGCTTCACCGAGTGGGTGATCCGCCCCGGCGCGGCCCTCTACGCGCTCGGCCACTTCCGCAGCATCGACGAGGCCGACCCCGTGACCACACAGCGCGAGGAGGTCAATCGCCTCATCAACGAATGGAAGAAGGACCGGCCCGCCATGGTGCGCCGCTTCGACCTCAACGGCGACGGCGAGATCGACATGGCCGAGTGGGAGCTCGCGCGCAAGGCGGCCCACGACGAAGTGGGAATGCGCGTGGCACCGCCGCGCGACCTGCCCGAACTGCACGTGCTCGGCGCGAGCCCGGACGGGCGCCCGTTCATCCTGAGCAACAGCAACCCCGACGGCGAGGCCCGGCGCCATGGCGGACTGCTGGCGTGGTACGTGGGCAGCTTCACCGTGGCCTCCGTGGCCGCACTGGTGTTCCTCGCGCGCGCCGCGCACTGAAGGCCCTCCAGGGCCGCGGGTGAAGCCAGGGCGCGACCCGCACGGCGGCGCGCGGCGGGCTAGCGCGCAGCGCCCTCGAGGATCGCCGCCACCTCGGCGTGGCCGGCCTCGCGCGCCATGTCCAGGGCGGTCTTGCCGCGATCGTCGCGACGCCCGGCGTCGGCACCGCGGGCGAGCAGCAGCCGCACGGTGGCTGCATGCCCGTAGCCGGCGGCCCACATGAGCGCAGTGAGGTCGCGGTCGTACACGGCATCCACCGGCACGCCGCGTTCGAGCAGCAACGCCACGGCCTCGGTCCGGCCGGCACCCGCCGCATAGATCATGGGTGTCTTGCGCAGCTGGTCGCGCGCGGCCGGGTCGGCGCCCGCGTCCAGCAGTGCCGCGAGCATGGCCACGTTGCCCGCGTACGCGGCGGCCATGGCGGGCGTGGTCTTGTCGATCGCCGGAAGGTCGGGCTTCGCGCCGCGCTCGATCAGCGTGCGCACCATGTCCGTGTCGCCCTTCCTGGCGAACAGCATCAGCGCCGTCTCGCCGTTGCGGTTGCGGGCGTTGATGGCGGCGCCCCGGTCCAGCAGGGCCGTCGCGCGGACCGCGTCGCCGCGCTTCGAGACCGCCAGGAACTGGGCGTTGAGGTTGTAGGCGCTGGCGTCGTAGTCCTTCTCGCCCATGTTCTGGGCACCGGCGGAGGCAGTAAGGAGCATCCCCAAGGCCAGCGCCGCGAGGCGGCGGAGCACCCTCGCCGAGAATCGGGCATCGGACAAAAAATTCATATGGGTCATGGCCTTGTTGATGCCCCCATTGTCATATAGAGTTCCCCGGCCCGCAATGGAGACAGGCACACGAGGCCTGCGTGCGGCGTCCCTCACGGGGTCCCCACCCCGTGTCAAATCAGAGAGGAGAAAGCATGAACGTCAAGTCGACCCTGACCCGCGTCGCGTCTTCCCTCGTTCTGGCTGGCATGGCGAGCATCGCCGTGGCAACCGAGATCGAGGGCCAGCAGACCGTCATCAGCAAGCCGATGTCGAAGAACCTGGTGACCGTCACCCAGCAACTGCTGAACGCGTCGCCCGCCGACAAGAACCACTGGCTGCACCCCAACGGCAACTACGCCCAGACCCGCTACTACCCGGCCGACCAGATCAACACGGGCAACGTCGCGAAGCTCAAGCCCGCGTTCGTCTTCCAGACCGCGGTGCTCGAGTCGATGGAAACCGCGCCGCTGGTGGTCAATGGCGTGATGTTCCTCACCACGTCCTACAACCACGTGTACGCCGTGGACGCCGTCACGGGCGAGCAGTTCTGGCACTACAAGCACAAGATGGGGCCGGTCACCACCTACTGCTGCGGCCCCAACAACCGCGGCGTGGCGGCCTACGGCGACATGCTCTACATGGGCACGATCGACGCGAAGCTCGTCGCTCTCGATGCCAAGACCGGCAAGCTGGTCTGGGAGACCGAGATCGCCGACCCCGAGAAGGGCTACAGCGAGACCATGGCGCCCACGGTCGTGGACGGCAAGGTGCTCATCGGCACCAACGGTGGCGAGTACGGCATCCGCGGCTTCGTGAAGGCCTTCGACGCCAAGACCGGCAACCTGCTGTGGACGTTCCACACCATCCCCGAGAAGGGCCATGAAGGCGTGTGGGCCAAGAACGACGCCACCGGCCGCGACATGCTGCGCAACATCGCCAAGGAGAAGGAACTGCTCGCCAAGAACGGCGGCGGCTTCTACGAGACCCTCGGCGGCGGCGTGTGGATGACCCCGGCGGTGGACCTGGAAACCCGCACCGTGTACTTCGTGGTGGGCAACCCCTCCCCCGACCTGTACGGCGACATCCGTCCCGGCGACAACCTCTACACCGACTCCATCGTGTCGGTCGACCTGGATTCCGGCGCCTACAAGGCGCACTTCCAGTACATCGCCCACGACGTGTGGGACCTCGACGCCGTGTCCCCGCCCATCGTCACCACCGGGAAGGGCAAGGACGGCAAGGACCGCAAGGTCGTCATCCACGGCGGCAAGACCGGCCACGTCTACGTGCACGACGCGAAGACGCTCGAGCTGATCCGCTTCTCCGAGGCGATGGTGCCGCAGGAGAACATGTGGGTGCTGCCCACCGCGGACGGCGCGCGCATGCTGCCCGGCGCCAACGGTGGCGTGGAGTGGAACCCCATGGCCATCAACCCGAAGCTGCGCATGGCCTATGCCGCCAACCTCCACCAGCCCATGACCTACCACGTCGAAGAAGCCGCCTACCCCGGCGGTGACAAGCTGTGGCTGGGCGGTGCATTCAAGGTGATCCCGGGCGAGAAGCAGTGGGGCCGCCTGGCCGCCGTGAACATCGACACCGGCAAGATGGCCTGGAAGGCCGACACCGAGCAGCCCCTCATGGGCGGCGTGCTGGCCACGGCCGGCAACCTGGTGTTCACCGGCGAAGGCAACGGCTGGTTCAACGCCTATGACGCCCGCACCGGCAAGAAGCTGTGGTCGTTCAACTGCGGCGCCGGCGTCAACGCCCCGCCCGTGTCCTACACGGTGGGCGGCAAGCAGTACATCGCGGTTGCGGCGGGCGGCAACACCCAGCTCGACTTCAAGCGCGGCAACAGCGTGTTCGTGTTCGCCCTGCCCTGATGAACTAACCCTTCTTCGGGCCGGTCAAGGAAAGGCCACCCTACCGGGTGGCCTTTTCGCATCCGACAACGCACGAAGACCGTCACCCTGGATCGACGCACCATGAAGCCCACCATCGCTCTTCTGGCCGGCGCCGTGTTCGCCCTCGCCGCCCTGACCGCCGCCGCCCAGGATGCCGCGGCCGGCAAGGAGAAGGCAGCCGCCTGCGCAGCCTGTCACGGCGAGGACGGAAACTCCGCCGTCTCCATGTTCCCCATTCTCGCCGGCCAGACGCCGCGCTACCTCTACCTGCAGCTCAAGGATTTCAAGGAAGGCCGCCGCAAGAACGACCTCATGTCGCCCATGGCCGCGAACCTCACCAAGCAGGACATGCAGGACCTGGCCGCCTATTACTCGAAGCAGAAGATCAAGCCCAACGGCTTCAAGGCCGACGGCGCCAAGGTGGTGCGCGGCAAGAAGGTCAACGACGACGCGCTGTGCCCCATGTGCCACCTGGGCGGCTTCTCCGGCCAGAACGAGGTCCCGCGCGTGGCGGGCCAGCACTACGACTACGTGCTCGCGCAACTCAAGGCCTTCAAGTACAAGGAGCGCACCAACGACGCCGGCAACATGCAGGGCGTGGTCCGCACCCTGCCCGACGAAGACCTCGAGGCGCTCGCGCACTACATCGCCAACCTCAACTGACCCGACCCCGACGCCGTGCGCCACGCCTCCCTGGCCTGCCTCGGCCCGCACGGCTTCCACCGCGTCGCCTACACGGAGTGGGGCGACCCCTCCAATCCACGGGTGGTGGTGTGCGTCCACGGCCTGACGCGCAACGGCCGCGACTTCGATGCGCTCGCCCAGCGCCTCGCGCCGCGGGCGCGGGTCCTGTGCCCGGACGTGGCCGGGCGCGGGCAGAGCGACTGGCTGTCCCATCCGGAGGACTACGGCTATCCGCTCTACCTCGCCGACATGGCCGCGCTGATCGCACGCAGCGGTGCCCGGCAGGTGGACTGGGTGGGCACATCCATGGGCGGACTCATCGGCATGCTCATGGCCGCACAGGCGGGCAATCCGATCCGGCGCATGGTGGTGAACGACGTGGGGCCCTTCATCCCCAAGGCGGCGCTGGAGCGAATCGCCGCCTACGTGGGCGTCGAGGCCCGCTTCGGGTCGCCGCAGGCGCTGGAAGCCCACCTGCGTCAGGTGCACGCCCCCTTCGGCCCGCTCACCGACGCGCAGTGGGCGCACCTCGCCACCCACGGCTGCCGCACGCGGCCCGACGGCAGCCTGGGACTTGCCTACGATCCGGCCATCGCCAACGCCTTTCGCACCGCGATCTCCGACGTGGACCTCTGGCCAGTGTGGCGTGCGATCGCCGCGCCGATGCTCATCACTCGCGGCACCCGCTCCGACCTGCTGCTCGCCGACACCGCCCGCGCCATGATCGATTCCGCCCCGCCGGGCTCGCGGCTGGCGGAGTTCGAGGGCATTGGTCATGCCCCCATGTTCATGGCCGAGGACCAGCTGGCCGCCGTGGAGTCCTTCCTGTTCGACGGAGCGCCGGCCTGACACACCCTGCGCCGGCCCCGCTGCCGGCCTGGAGCCCCCGCGCATCGGTTAACCTTCGCGCTTCGCGAACGGAGGAAAGACCATGGAACTGCGCGACTTCAAGCGCCCCGACCCGAAACTCGTGGAGCAGTACCGCGACGTCGCGCGCTGCTACAGCGCCTCGTGCGTGTTCGCCGACGTGCAGCACCGCGGCGGCGTCATGCACAGCGGCATGAAGCCGATCTTCAACGCCAAGGCCGTGGGCCCCGCGCTCACCATCCGGCTCTCGCCCGGCGACCTGCAGGACCCGCTCGCCGCCCTGCACGTGGCCCAGCCCGGCGACGTGGTGGTGGTGGATGCCGGCGGCGAGACCGAGACCTCGGTTTTCGGCGGCCTGATGGGCAGCCTGTTCCGCAACCGCGGCGTGCAGGGTGCGGTGATCGACGGCGCCTGCCGTGACACCGACGAGCTGCGCGACCTGGGTTTCGTCGTGTTCTCCCGCGCCGTCACGGCGCGCGGCACCCACACCATGTTCTCCGGCCGCAAGGACGACGTGGAACTGAACGTCCCCGTGCAGTGCGGCGGCATCGTGGTGAACCCCGGCGACATGATCGTGGCCGACGAGATCGGCATCACGGTGGTGCCAGCGGCGCAGCTTGCGCCCGTGCTGGCCGCCGCCCGCGAGCAGGCCGAGCGCGAGGAGGCCACCCGGCGTCGCATCCGCGAGGGCCGCACCTTCGAGCAGCTGCTCGAGGAGTTCGGTCGCATCTGAGCAGCGCCGCGCCATGATCGCCGTCGACTGGGGCACGAGCTCCTTCCGCGCGTTCCGCCTGGACGCGCACGGCGCGGTGCTGGAGCGTCGCGAGGCCCCGCTGGGCATCCTCGCCGTGCGCGAAGGGCGCTTCGCCGAGGCGCTGGAATCGCAGGTGGGTGACTGGATGGCCGCCGGCCTCGGCCCGGTGGTGATGAGCGGCATGATCGGCAGCCGCCAGGGATGGCAGGAACAGGCCTACCTGCCCTGCCCGGCCGGCCCGGCGGAGATCGCCGCGCGCATGGGCCGGGTGCGCTGGGGCATGCACGGCGCGCAGGCCTGGATCGTGCCGGGCCTGATCGCCCGCGACGCCGACGGCCTCCATGACGTGATGCGCGGCGAGGAGACGCAGCTGGTGGGCGTGCTCGACGCGCTCGGCCCGGGCGAGCACGTGGTCTGCCTGCCCGGCACCCACAGCAAGTGGACCACGGTGCGCGACGGGCGTGTGACGGGCTTCGCCACCCACATG
>CAZXJW010000108.1:0-2909 GCA_964641005.1 uncultured Rhodocyclaceae bacterium | reverse complement strand
CGACCACAGCATCCTCGGCCGGCTGATGGCCAACGCGGGCGACGACCCTGCGGCCTTCGATCTCGGGCTTGCCCGTGCCGCCCTGCCCGGTGGCCTGCCGCACCTGCTGTTCGGGGTGCGCGCGGAAGGGCTCGCCGGGCGCCTCACGCCCGAGCAGTCCCACGAGGTGCTATCGGGCCTGCTGATCGGCTACGAGATCGCACACGCCGCGCCCGCCACGGGCATCGTCCACCTGCTGGGTGCAACCGGCCTGTGCACGCGCTATGCGCGCGCCCTCGAAGCCCGCGGACTCGCTGCGCGCCTGCTCGATCCGGATGCCGCGGTGGCCGGGCTGTACCGGCTGTCGCGACACCTGCCGCCCGCGTGATGTCACGCACCCGCCGCATCGGCTCTCCGTGCCCGCGGCGTTCCGGCCGCCCTTGCGCGAGGCCCGCCACCAGGACCAAGGAGGAAGACCGCCCGTGTCACGCCTGAACGAATGGCTCGCGCAATGCCCGCTGGTGGCCATCCTGCGCGGCATCACGCCCGCCGAGGTGGTGGACGTGGCCACCGCGCTGGAAAAGGCCGGCCTGCGCGTCGTGGAAGTGCCCATGAACTCGCCCGACGCCTTCATCAGCATCGCGCTGCTGTCGGGGCGCTTCGCCGACGGGCTGCTCATCGGCGGCGGCACGGTGACCGACACCACCCAGGTGGCGCGCATCGCCGATGCCGGCGGCCGGCTGGTGGTGATGCCGCACGCCGACCCGCTGGTGGTGGATGCGGCGAAGAAGAAGGGCATGATCGCGCTGCCCGGCTTCTCCACGCCCACCGAGGCCTTCGCCATGATCGCGGCGGGCGCCGACGGCCTGAAACTGTTTCCCGCCGAGGCCAACCCGCCCAAGGTGCTGCGCGCCCTGCGCGCGGTGCTGCCGAAGGACCTGCCGGTGCTCCCGGTGGGCTCCATCACGCCGGACAACATGGCCGAGTACTGGGCCGCGGGCGCCAGCGGCTTCGGGCTCGGCTCCGCGCTCTACAAGCCCGGCGACCTCGCGCCGGCCGTGGCCAACAAGGCCGGCGTGTTCCTCAAGGCGCTGGGCGGGCTCACCAGCCGCGGGTGAGCCCCGGGGCTCAGATCCCGCCCATGCAGAGGTACTTCACCTCCATGAACTCCTCGATGCCGTGGCGGCTGCCCTCGCGGCCGAGGCCGGACTGCTTCACCCCGCCGAAGGGGGCGACCTCGTTGGAGATGATGCCCACGTTGATGCCCACCATGCCCGACTCGATGCCCTCGGCCACCCGCCAGATGCGGCCCATGTCGCGGGCGTAGAAGTAGGAGGCCAGGCCGAACTCCGTGTCGTTGGCCATGGCGATGGCCTCGGCCTCGGTCTTGAACCGGAACACCGGCGCCACCGGGCCGAAGGTCTCCTCGCGGGTGACCTTCATGGCCGTGGTGACGTCCGCGATGATGGTGGGCTCGTAGAACAGCCCGCCCAGCGCATGGCGCTTGCCGCCGGCCACCACGCGACCGCCCTTGGCCAGGGCATCGCTCACGTGCTCCTCGACCTTCTGCACCGCCGCCTCGTCGATGAGCGGGCCCGTGGTGACACCGGCCTCCTGGCCGTTGCCCACCTTGAGGCCGGACACCTTGGCCGCGAGCTTCTGCACGAAGGCCTCGTACACGCCCTCCTGCACCAGCAGCCGGTTGGCGCACACGCAGGTCTGGCCGGCGTTGCGGTACTTCGAGGCCATGGCGCCCTCCACCGCGGCATCGAGATCGGCGTCGTCGAACACGATGAACGGCGCGTTGCCGCCGAGCTCGAGGGAGAGCTTCTTGATGGTGGGCGCGCATTGCGCCATGAGCTTCGCGCCCACTTCCGTGGAGCCGGTGAAGGTGAGCTTGCGCACCACGGGGCTGGCGGTGAGCTCGCCGCCGATCTCCGCGGAGCTGCCGGTGATGACGCTGAAGACCCCCTTCGGCACACCGGCACGCTCGGCCAGCACGGCGAGCGCGAAGGCCGAGTACGGCGTCTGGGTGGCGGGCTTGAGCACCATGGTGCAGCCGGCGGCCAGCGCGGGCGCGGCCTTGCGGGTGATCATGGCGGCGGGGAAGTTCCACGGCGTGATGGCCGCGCACACGCCCACGGGCTGCTTGATCACCACCAGCCGGCGGTCGGCCGCCACGGTGGGGATCACCTCGCCGTAGGTGCGCTTGCCCTCCTCGGCGAACCACTCGATGAACGAGGCCGCGTAGGCGATCTCGCCCTTCGCCTCGGCCAGCGGCTTGCCCTGCTCGGCCGTCATGATGAGCGCCAGGTCGTCCTGGCTGGCCATCATCAGGTCGAACCAGCGGCGCAGGATGGTGGCGCGTTCCTTGGCGGTCTTCGAACGCCAGGCGGGCCAGGCGGCATCCGCCGCGGCGATGGCGCGGCGGGTCTCGGCCGCACCCATCCTCGGAATGGTGCCCAGCACGCCGCCGGTGGCCGGATTGACCACCGGGATGGTGCCCTTGCCGTCGGCATCCACCCACTGGCCGTCGAGGTAGCACTGCTGGCGCAGCAGCGAGGCGTCCTTGAGGGCGAGCTTTTCCTGGACGAGGGGTGCGTTCATGGCGGGGCTCCTGCGGGTGCGAAAAGGGCGGAGATTATAGGCCGGCGATCGAATGCGGCCCCCGGCGGCGGCCGGCGCCCCGGGGCGCGGCTGCGCCCCTACCCCGGCACCGACCTCAGAACGTCCCGGGGTAGGCGCCGCCGTCGATGAGGAAGTTCTGCCCGGTGAGATACGAGGCGTGCGCGCTGCACACGAAGGCGCACAGCGCGCCGAACTCTTCGATGGTGCCGAAGCGGCCCGCGGGGATGGTCTTGAGCCGCGAGTCCTTCGCCTGCTCGAAGCTGATGCCGTTGCCGCGCGCCATGGCCTCCACCCGCGAGAAC
>CAZXJW010000107.1:0-9765 GCA_964641005.1 uncultured Rhodocyclaceae bacterium | reverse complement strand
AACCAGTGCTCTTCGCGCGAGACCAGTGCCCGGAACTCCACGTCGAAGGGCGCTTGGAACCGGAAGTGCGCCCGCAGCACCGAGGCCATCCGTTCCCGGTCATCGCCGCGGATGCGTCGCATGAATGCCCAGCCAACGGCACGCGCCTCGGCGGAAATGCCAAGCAGTTCCCGGCACCGCGGGGAGAAGTACAAGTCGCGTCCGACGAGGTTCCAGTCCCAAAGGCCATCGTTGCTGCCACTCACGGCGAGCTGGAAGCGCTCCTCCGATAGCCGCAGGGCATCCTCGAAGGCATAGCTGCGTCGAACCATGCGCCGCGACAGGAACACGCCGAGCGGCAGCAGCGTGAGCGCCATCGCGATGTTGGTCCAAAGCAGGATGGACTTGGTGCGGCGGGTGGCGTCGCCCAAGGTCGTGGAGAAACGCCGGTTGAGCGGTGTGATGCGTTCGCTGATTACACGGATGGTGGGGACGAACCGGGCCGTGTCGGCGACCGTCTCGCCTTCGGAGATCCGGCGGTTCAGGTCGTTGGCGATGCGCTCGAGTTGCTCGATGTAGTCGTCGGCCAGCGCCCAGTCGGCCACCACCTGACGCATGAAGTCCACGTTCCGGAACCAGCGGAACACCCGGATCGCGCCGGGGATGTCCTCTGGCGGGTTGCCCGCTGCGAGCCAGTTGCGCACTACGTAGTCGTGGTCGAAGTCCGGCTTCTCCAGCTCGATCCGACCGCGCTGGTCTCCAAGCGGCACCACGATGGCCGCCTTAAAGGCCTGGTAGTGTGCCGCGTCGTGCGTCATCGCGTAGCGCTCGAGGTAGACGACGGCCTCCTTGTGCGCCTTGGCCCAGAGGCTCTCGCCCTCCACGTAGCCGCGCAGTGCAGCAAGGATGTCCACGCTCACGGCGGCAAACGCCACCTGCAACAGTGCGATGGCCAGGAAGGGCCAGACGATGCGAAGCGTCCGGCCACGCCAGGAGGCAGGCAAGCCAGCCCCGATGCCCTGCTCGGGGATGGAGGGGGCAGTGCCGGAGCCGTCCGTGGTCGGGTGGCTTTGAGCCATCAAGAACTCTTCAAGGTCTCAGTTTGTTATCACGGTCTTGGGCGCCGCTTCTTGAGGTTTTTGTGCTGCATGCGAGAACCGGGCCGGGTCCGGGCGGCGGCATGGCGGGCGCTTATTCCGGCGGGAATTCCCAGGGCACCTGCCAGGCTCGGTGGAGCGTGCGCAGGTCGCGACTCAGCGGCGGTTCTGGACGAGTCTAGTTGCTAAGTCAATGATTTTTGATGGTTCTTCGTTCCAGTGCGGGTGGGCGCCACGCGTTTCGCAGAACGAGGTGATGGTCTCGCCAGCGCAGCCCTCGTAGGTCACGCACCCGTTCGAGTCCGGCATGTCTGGATCGGTACGGCAGCGATTGCAGGCGGCCCACCAGCGCGCCATGTCCCGCCCGAACACGGGGGGCGGGAAATGGGCATCGTCCCGGCTGTGCAGGACGAGCACCGATACCGGCGGCGGGCAGGCCTGGCCGGCGAGGCTCTCCACGCGGATGCCGGCTCCGCTCGCCACGACACCCGCCGGCGGTGGCGCAACTGCCTGGAGGAAGGCGGCGGCCTCGGCAACGGTGCCACCATCCGAATGGCCGGCCAGAACGACCCGGTCCGGGTCGATGCACCAGTGCCGCATGACGGTTGCGGGGATTTCGCCCAGGACGCGGACCCACGCTGGCGACAGCGGCCGGTGCTCGGCGAAGGCAATCACGAATCCGGCACGGGTCGCGGGACCCGTAAGGGCGGCGTGGGACTCGGTGGCGGCCGCACTGAAGCCAGCAGGAGCAAAGACCACAAGGAGAGGATGGGCACGACCAGCGTCGTAGTTCGAGGGCGCGCGGACCCGGAAGCGGGCTCCGCCCGGTGTCGCGAGCAGGTCCTCGGACGGCATCGGACTCCGGCTTCCGATGTCGCAGGTTGGCGCCGTCTTCAGGGCGGCGTAGTCGGCGGGCTGGACAGGTGGCGCCTCGGGTCGGCAGGCGCCGAGTGCGGTCGCGAACAGGGTGGCGAGTAAAGCGGCCCGCGCGAAACCTGCCCCTCGGGTCGCGATTGGATGCGGAAATGCGGCACATGACCGCCACGCCGCGTCAGTGCACATGATCGTCCGGAGGCTGGCGCAGCTGCGGTTCCGCGGCCAGCAGCCGAACCTGTGCGCGCAGGAAGGCAGGGTCGCGCCAGCCCTCGTCCTCCCCGGGCAGCCAGCGCGCGCGCAGGTAGCCGAACCGGTCCACGAGCAGTTCCAGGTGCCCGGACAGCGGGCGGGCGTCGCGGGGGTCGGCGTCGCGCAACGTACGGCGGAACAGCGCCAGCGCTCGGGCGGCCGGTTCGGCGCCTTCCGCCACGACCCAGGCGGTTTGGGGCAGGATGGTGCTGCCCGAACCGTCCGTGGCGATCGCGAGGATGCGCACCGGCTCGCCGTCCAGCGCCGCGGCGAGCTCGGTGCCGCGTGCCGCCGACAGCGGGGATCGGGAGTGCAGCACCAGCAGCACCGGGCGGTCGCCGCGGAAATCCCGCAGCGCACCGGCGCGGCCATCGGGCGTGACGAAGTCGAAGTCCGGCACCCCCGCCCAGGCCTGTCCCGGGGCGACCCGCGTGGACAGCACCCGCGCCTGGTAACCCACCGAGAGCGTGCGCAGGTAGTTGATCAGGTCCCAGCGGGCGTCCTCGGACAGCCGGTCGGCGAAACCGGGCATGGCGCTGCCAGGTTTGCCGTGGGTTAGCCACCAGAAGATGTCACCGGCCGTGTGCAGGGCGGTATGGGGCTCGGTGAGGTTGGCCGGTGCCGGCGCGAGACCCCCCGCCAGGGGGCCGTTGCCATGGCCGCTGGCGCCATGGCAGGCCGCGCAGTGCTCGCGGTACAGGTCCACGCCCTGGGCCACCGACACTGCCTGGTAGGCGACGGTGGGCTTGCGGTAGGTGTCGGGATAGGCGGGGACGCCGATGGCTGCCAGGGCGGCGGCACCGGTGGCCAGGGCAGCCCCCGCCAGCGCGATGGCCGGGACCCGGCGCCGGCGCAGGAGGGTGCTGGAGATGGCGAGCACCACCGCGGCAGCGCCCCAGGCTGCGGCCGAGCCGGTGGCGCCCGGCGTCTCCGCGGCGGCATCCAGCGAGATCCGCCACGGCAGGACCCATTGCACCGCATCGTGGCGGCCCGGGATGGTCTGCGCCAGCAGCGCGCCGAGGGCGAGGATGGCGAACCCGAGCAGGGTCTCGGCGAGCAGCGTTCGCGCGAGCGCGGCCGGCATGGCCTGGCCAACCGCCACGGGCAGCAGCCGCCAGCGCAGGCGTGCCGCCAGCGCCACGGCGCCCACAAGCAGCGTGCCCTTCGCGAGCAGCAGCAGGCCGTAGCGGGTGCCGAACAGCGCCGGCCAGCGCTCCACGTGCAGCAGCGCGAGCCACAGGCCCGAGGCCACGATCGCCGCCATGAGCGGTGCGGCCAGCGACGAGAAGCGGCGGAACAGCGCGAGCGCCGCTGCCCGGGTGGCGGGTTCGGGGGCGCGCAGCAGCGACATCAGTGCCGGCAGGGCGCCCAGCCAGAGCGACAGCGCCGTGACGTGCAGGCCGTGCGCCAGCAGTGCGGGCCAGGCGGGTTCCTCCGCCGCCGCGTGACCGGACCAAGGGCCGGCGGCGAGCGCCGCGAGCGTGAGGGCGAGCATCGCCACGGCCGGCGGGCCGGCCACCGTGCGCGTGCGCGCCGCGATCGTGCCGGCCAGCAACAGCACCAGCAGCGTCGTGCGCGCCATCCACACCTGCCCGTAGCGGCTGTGCAGCAGCAGCGTCTGCGCGGTGTCGTTGAGACTTCCGTGCGGTCCCACGGCGGCCACCTGCGCCGCGAGGGCGGCGAGCGCGGCAGCCAGGGCTGCGGTGGCGATCAGTGGCGCATTGCGCCCTGCCGCCGAACGCCACGCCGCCAGCGCCGGGTCACGCCCCTCGCGAAGCAGGGACAGGGCGAGACGTGCCGCGAGCAGCGCGAGCGCCGCGAGCTGGGTCCAGCGCGCCGCGGCCGCCACGGCCTCGGTCATTTCGGCGCTGCGTCGCCCTTGACGGAGAAGCGGTAGCCCGACTGGACGGTGTGGCCATCCACGGACAGCACCTTGTAGGCGACGGTGTACTCGCCGGGTCCGAGTGGCGGCAGGGGCGGGACGAGGAGGTTCGGATTGTCGGGCGCGAGGCTGGCGCGCTCGCTGGTGACGGGTCTGCCGTCCGGGCCGGTGACCGCGATCTCGGAGAACGCCGGTTCGAGGCGCTCGTTGAACCAGAGGCGGATCGCCGCGGGCGCCGTGCGCAGTGCCGCGCGGCGGCCCGGCTCCGTCTTCTGCAGCAGCGCGTGGGCACGGGCGGGCGGTGTGGCTGCCAGCAGCGCCACCGGCAGGGCCGCCAGGACGGAGCGGCGCTTCATGCGGTGGGTGCGCCGTCGAGCCGGCGGCGGCGCAGCGCGTAGAGATAGAGGGCCGCGCCCACCGCCACCGCGCCCAGCAGCGGCAGGGCGTACTGCATCGGCGAGGCGGACCCGCCCACCTCGAAGGGGAAGCGCGAAACCTTCGGATCGCGCTCGCCCACGGTCACCAGACCCACGAAGCGGCCGGGCTGCGCGAACACGTGCTCGAATGACAGTGATCCGGTGGGATAGGCCTTCGGCGGCAGGTGCAGGACCGTGACCGCCTCGAGGTTCGACTCGTCACCGGTGTCGCGGATGATGCGCACCTCCGCGGGCAGGTCGCGCAGTTCGTCGTCGACGAAGTCGAGCACCACGACGACTCGGCCAGCCTGGGGGATGTCCTCGCAGAATTCCTTCGCGGCCGTGCTGTCGGGCTGGTAGCCGGCGAAGTGCATGGTCCAGCGGCCCACCCGCAGCTTGCAGCGGTCCTCGTCCATGGAAAGCCCGCCATGGGCGAGCGCCGCGCGCGGCAGGGCCGTCGCCGCGCACAGCATCACCGCCAGCGCGGCGGCGCGGCCGCGCCGCCTCACGGCGTCCCTCACGACTTGCGGAACACCGGCAGGATCGGGCCGCCCACCTCGGCGATGTGGCGCTTGCCCTGGGGATCGAAGAAGAACAGCAGCCCGCCGAACTTGCTGTCCACGTCGGTGAGGAAGCTGGTGAGACGCTCCACCTCCCAGGCGACGTCGGTGGCCTGCAGCGTGACGGTGCGGCTCTCGCCGGGCTTGAAGCTGTCGCCGTTCTCGACCGCGAGGCCGGCGCGCGCCACCAGTTCCCTGGGGTAGGCGGCATCGACCCCGGCCTTGCCGGCCTCGGAGTTCTGGTTCACGAAGCGCAGGTTGGCGCTGGTGAACTCGCCGAGCTGCAGCACCTGGTCGCTGGTGTTGGTGACCTCCATGGTCACACGCATGGAGCGGCCCGGCACGTCGTACTCGGCGCGCTGGAACACGATGCGCACGGGCACCGCCTGCTTGGGCAGCGGGGGCGTGTACATGGTGCCGGTCTGCAGCGGCACGGTGCGCGGATAGGTGGACTTGGCCCAGGCGTAGCCGCCGAACACCGTGGCGAGCACCACCACGATCAGGCCGGCGCCCACCTTGAGGTCGGTGGGGGTGATGAGCACGTCCTCGCGGCCCTTGGTGAGGGCATGGTAGCGCGGGATGAGCAGCGGCCGGCGGATCCACCACAGCAGCCAGGCCGCGGCGATGGCCACCAGGATGAGCTGCCACACCACGTGGCCCTTCACGCCCCAGTTCTCGAGGTTGTCGATCTTCGTCCCGTCGAGCGTGGTGACCGGGAACTTGAAGTCGGCCCAGTCGCCGGTGATGGTGATCCACTGGCCCGGTCCCACCAGCGGGCCGGAGCCCTTGATCTGGATCATCGGGTGCACGTGGTGCTCGCCGGGCACGCGCGCCTTCATCACCATCTTGTACTCGTAGTCGCGGCCCACCTCGAGGTTGCGGAACGACTGGCGCGCGGGCACGCCATTGAGGTAGGACTCCACCCGCACCAGCACCGGGCCGGGCGTGCCGTTGGACACGAACACCGTCTCAGGCTGGTCGACGGCGTCGGGCCAGTCGCCGAACAGGCGGAACTTCGCGGTCATGACGATCTCCTCGTTCACCGCGAGCTTGTTCGTGGACCACTTCACGTCGTACCAGTGGGTGGTGCGGGTGCGCAGGTAGGGCTCCTGGGCGCGCTCGCCGTGCGCCAGCGCCTCGGGGGCTGGCAGCAGCACGGCGGTGCAGGCGAGGGCGGCGAACAGCGCGAGGGTCTTCGCGATCAGCGTGGTCATGGCGGTCTCCTGGCGCTTCAGGCGGGTTGCAGGCCGAGGGCCTTCTTGATCTTCCCGGAGTTGGGCCAGAACCGCACCGTGGAGCAGGCCAGGCCGAGCTTCCACCAGAGCATGTGCATGAAGATGCAGACGAAGCCCGCGAAGAACGACGACACCCAGACCGAGGTGCCCTCGAAGGTGCGCAGCGTGCCGCGCTCGATCACGCGGATGTACTCGGGCGTGGCCGAGCGCGGGAAGGTGTAGCCGATCAGGTCGGCGAGCGAGGCCATCTGCCCCATGTGCTCCACGGGCAGGAACATCGCCGCGAAGCCCACCCAGTTGCTCGGGTAGAACAGCGCAGAGAAGGCGAAGGCGCCGAACACGGCGGTGAAGATGTGGTTGCGGGTGAGCAGCAGCACCGCGTCCATCACCAGGCAGCCGGCGATCATGGTGGCGGGCAGCACCATGGGGAAGGGGAAGTAGGACCACATGTGCCAGCCGAACACGCGCGTGATCCACACGCCGAACAGCAGCACCACCGCGCACAGGGTCGCGCCGATGGGCAGGCGGAAGAAGGTCCAGAAGATCGCCTGCACCGCGGCGGGGAACATGATCAGCGAGATGGGCGTCACCAGCACCCAGAACTGGCGGTCCTTCCAGTCGATGAACATGTCCCAGTCGCCCACCGTCAGCATCATGTGCAGGTGCACGGCGCCGGCGAACAGGAAGAAGGCGGCCACCACGACGAGGAAGTCGAAGTAGCGGGACATGCGGGCGGTTTCGCCGTCCATGCCGGCGATGGCCAGCACCTCTCGGTCAGCAGCGTTCACGGTTGCTCCTCCCCCTTTGCGGGTGTGTGGGTGACTTCGTTCTCGGGAACCGGGATGCCCGTCGGGCGCGGGCTGTCCCTGAAACGGCACCGCGCCCAGGGGGGCGCGGTGCGGTGCAGCTTATGGTCTGTGGTGCAGCTCCGGTCAGGCGGCGGAGGCGGGCGCTGCCGTGCGGGCCTCGCGGAACAGCTCCACCATGCGGATCACGATCTGCATGAGCACCCCGCCGATGCCGAGGGCGCTCCAGCCGAGCACCACGAAGCCCCAGTGCAGCGGGTGGGAGAAGATCTCCTCGGTAAGCCAGTAGGCGTGGCCCCACTCGTTGTAGCCGAGGTTGGGCAGGATCAGGGCCGGCCCGAGCACGGCGATCACGTAGGCGATGGAGATGCCCTTGCCGAACTGCGGGATGCGGGTCATGCCATAGAGCAGGCCGCCCACCCCGAAGAACATGTACATGGGGATGCAGGCGTAGAACAGGACATTGTGCGAGGGCGTGAAGCTCGTGTCGCGGATCACCGTCTGGTGCCACACGCCGTCCTGCTCGGCGAAGAAGCTGCCGGTCCAGTAGAAGGTGAAGGTGTAGATCGTGATCCACAGCACCAGGTTGAAGTGGCGGCGGATCTCCTCGCGCGGGGCGATGGCGGACAGGTTGCGGTCGCGGGTGAACCACAGCCAGCCCCAGGTCAGGAAGCAGGCGCCGAACAGCACCGGGATCTCGATCTTCACCAGGGTCATCCAGTAGTGATCGAACTCGGGAGAGGTGGCGTCGAGGCCGGCGGTCCAGCCGAAGGCCTGCTGGTAGATGCGCAGCGCGATGTAGATCACCGAGAGCATCACCAGCGCCACCAGGAACAGGCGCAGGTCGACGACGGAGTCGCGCTTGCCGGCCTGGGCGGCAGGCTGGGTGCTGGGCGCGGGGGCGGCTGCAGTGCTCATGAGTGCTCCTCGGATGGGCCGCGGTGCGGGCGGCTGTTCATGACAAACTCATGAGCTTGTATCCGCGGCCCCGAATCACTGTCAAGCGCAAGGGCTTGTTGCGGCGCGGAAATCCGACGCCAGAAACATCCGCCGCAAGGGGCATGTGCGGCGCAAAAAAAACGGCTCCCGAAGGAGCCGTTCGTGTATCGCGAGGCGCCCGCGGGCGCCGGCGAAACCCTACTTCGCCGCTTCCGCGGGCCTGGCGTCGGCAGCTGGCGCCTCGGGGGCAGCTGCCGGCTGGGCGGGCGCCGCGATGGCGGCGGGCTCCGCGTGCTTCGCGCCAGCCGCCGCGGAGGGAGTCCCGGCGGGCAGCAGTGGTACCAGCAGCAGGGCCACGAGGTTGATGATCTTGATGAGCGGGTTCACGGCCGGGCCGGCGGTGTCCTTGTAGGGGTCGCCCACCGTGTCGCCGGTCACCGCGGCCTTGTGGGCATCCGAGCCCTTGCCCCCGTGATGGCCGTCCTCGATGTACTTCTTGGCGTTGTCCCACGCGCCGCCGCCGGTGGTCATGGAGATGGCCACGAACAGGCCGGTGACGATGGTGCCGATCAGCAGGCCGCCCAGGGCGCGCGTGCCGGCGCCCGGGCCCATCAGGAAGTTCATGAGCAACACCAGCGCGATGGGCACGAGCACCGGCAGGATCGAGGGGATGATCATCTCCTTGATGGCCGCCTTGGTGAGCATGTCGACCGCCTTGTCGTACTCGGGCTTGGCGGTGCCTTCCATGATTCCCTTGATCTCGCGGAACTGGCGGCGCACCTCGTTCACCACCGCGCCGGCGGCACGGCCCACGGCCTCCATGGCCATGGCGCCGAACAGGTAGGGCACCAGGCCGCCGATGAACAGGCCGATGATCACGGCGGGGTCGGACAGCTCGAAGGGCACCAGCTTGCCCAGCGCCTCGAGGTTGTGGGTGTAGTCGGCGAACAGCACCAGCGCGGCGAGGCCGGCGGAACCGATGGCATAGCCCTTGGTCACCGCCTTGGTGGTGTTGCCCACGGCGTCCAGCGGATCGGTGATGTCGCGGATCTTGGAGGGCAGCTCGGCCATCTCCGCGATGCCGCCGGCGTTGTCCGTGATGGGGCCATAGGCGTCCAGGGCCACGATCATGCCGGTCATGGACAGCATGGCGGTGGCGGCCACGGCGATGCCGAACAGGCCCGCCAGCGCATAGGCCGCCCAGATGGACGCGCACACCGCTAGCACGGGCAGCGCCGTGGACTTCATGGACACGCCCAGGCCGGCAATGATGTTGGTGGCATGACCGGTCTGCGAGGCCGCCGCCACGTGGCGCACGGGTGCGTACTCGGTGGCGGTGTAGTACTCGGTGATCACCACCATCGCGGCGGTGAGCGCGAGGCCCACCAGCGAGGCGCCGTAGAGCTTGCCCACGGACAGGGCCGGATCGACGCTCGCGACGTCGGCCATCAGCCAGGACGTGACCGGGTAGAAGGCGATGGCGGCGAGCACGCCCGAGACGATCACCCCGGCGTACAGGGCATTCATGATCTTCCCGCCTTCCTTGGCCTTCACGAAGAAGGTGCCGGCGATGGAGGCGATGATGGAGACGCCGCCCAGCACCAGCGGGTAGACCACGGCCTTGTCGCCGAGGCCCTTGAGCATGAGCGCAGCCAGCACCATGGTGGCCACGATGGTCACGGCGTAGGTCTCGAACAGGTCGGCGGCCATGCCGGCGCAGTCACCC
>CAZXJW010000106.1:0-9765 GCA_964641005.1 uncultured Rhodocyclaceae bacterium | reverse complement strand
AAGCCGCGGCTGTCCACCTTGAGGACCGCCGCGCCGCCGCCCGGCGACACCGCCGCATCGCGCACGCCGGGCAGCGCGCGCAGCCGCATGGATAACCCGGCCGCCGCCTCCGCATCCAGCTGCGGCACCTCGTAGCGGCGCACCTGCGGCACCGACACCTTGCCGGCCGCCGCCAGCCACGCCAGCGCCATGAGTGCGCAGAACCACAGCACGGCCGCGCCTCCCGCGCGCTGCGACAGCCAGCCGCCCGCCACCGCGCCGCAGAAGGCGCCGAGGAACTGGGTGCTTGCGTACACGCCGATGGCCGCGCCCTTCGAGCGCGCCGGGGCGATGCGCGAGATCAGCGAGGGCAGGATCGCCTCGAGGATGTTGAAGGCGGTGAAGAACACCAGCAGTGCCGCCGCGATGCCCGTCACCCGCGGGCCCGCCCAGGCGAGCAGCACGAAGGACACCGCCAGCACCGCCACCGAGGCCACGAAGGCCTCCTTCTGCCGCTGGCCGCGTTCGGACACCACGATCCCCGGGATCATGAGAACGAAGGAGCCGAGCATCACGGGCAGGTACACCAGCCAGTGGCGGTCTGCAGCCAGCCCGGCCTCGCGCAGCTCGAAGGGCACGACGGCGAACATGGCCATGAGCACGGCGTGCAGGGTGAACACCCCGAAGTTCAGACGCAGCAGCTGCGCATCGCGCAGCACCGTGCGAAACGGCGGCGGCGGCTCCGCCGAAGCCGCCGCCGGCGCGGGATCGGGAATGCCGAAGCGCACCAGCAGGATCGCCGACAGCGCCAGCACCCCGGTGAGGGCGAAGATGCCCGGCACGCCCACCCAGGCGTTGAGCAGCGGCCCCGCCACCATGGACAGGGCGAAGGTCAGGCCCACGCTCACGCCGATGAAGGCCATGGCACGGGTGCGCACGCTGTCGCGGGTGAGATCGGCCGTGAGCGCCGTCACGGCCGCGGACACCGCACCGGAGCCCTGCAGAACGCGCCCGGCGATCACCCAGCCGATGCTGGTGGCCGAGGCCGCCAGGAAGCTGCCGGCGGCGAACAGCAGCAGCCCCAGGTAGATGGTGGGCTTGCGCCCCCAGCGGTCGGAAAGCCAGCCGAAGGGGATCTGCAGCACGGCCTGGGTGAGCCCGTAGGCGCCCAGCGCCACGCCCACCAGGGTGTGGTCCAGTCCGCCGGGCAGGGTCTCGGCATACAGCGCGAACACCGGCAGGATCACGAACAGCCCGAACAGGCGCAGGCCCACGATGGCCGACAGGCCGGCCGTGGCGCGCCGCTCCTGCGCGTTCATGCGTTCGGCGGCCTGGGAAATGGGGGGCGAGGCGGAAGACAAGGCCGCTGGGGCGGGTGGGAAGCGAAACCGGGGCCGCGTATATTAGCGGATTGCCCTCCCAGGACCCGCATCGAAGATGGCCAGAACTCCCGGCGATTCCGCGCCCGCAGCCCCGTCCGGCCCCGCCCGGACCGGGCCGGTGACGGCCGCCCGCGACGACGGCACCATCCACATCCGCGGGGCGCGCACCCACAACCTCAAGAACGTGAGCGTCGACCTGCCGCGCGGCAAGCTGGTGGTGATCACCGGCCTGTCGGGCAGCGGCAAGTCCTCGCTCGCGTTCGACACGCTCTATGCCGAGGGCCAGCGCCGCTACGTGGAATCGCTGTCGGCCTACGCGCGGCAGTTCCTGCAGCTCATGGAAAAGCCCGACGTGGACCTGATCGAGGGCCTGTCGCCGGCCATCGCCATCGAGCAGCGCAGCGCCAGCCACAACCCCCGTTCCACCGTGGGCACGATCACCGAGATCCACGACTACCTGCGCCTGCTGTTCGCGCGCACCGGCGAGCCCCACTGCCCGGACCACCACGTGCCGCTGGCGGCGAAGACGGTGTCGCAGATGGTGGACGCGGTGCTGTCGCTGCCGCCCGACACGCGCGTGATGATCCTCTCGCCCGTGGTGGTGGAGCGCAAGGGCGAGCAGGCCGAGCTGTTCGAGGACCTGCGCGCCCAGGGCTTCGTGCGGGTGCGCGTGGACGGCAAGGTGGTGGAACTCGACCCGCCGCCGGCGCTGACCAAGTCGCGCAAGCACACGGTGGAGGTGGTGGTGGACAGGCTGCGGGTGCGCCCCGACGCGCAGCAGCGCCTGGCCGAGTCCTTCGAGACCGCGCTGCGCCTGTCCGATGGGCGCGCCATCCTGGTGGAAGGCGGCGAACCCGCCGACAAGGATGCGGGCACGGGTGCGGGCGCGGGCCCCGGCGCGCCCGCGAACACCGACCCTCCAGCGCGCGAACACGCCTTCTCCTCGCGCTTCGCCTGCCCGGTGTGCAGCTACTCGCTGCCCGAGCTCGAGCCGCGGCTGTTCTCCTTCAACAACCCCATGGGCGCCTGCCCGCGCTGCGACGGCCTCGGGGTGGTGAGCTTCTTCGACCCGCGGAAGGTGGTGGCCTTCCCCGACCTGTCACTGGCCGCGGGCGCGGTGAAGGGCTGGGACCGCCGCAACCAGTTCTACTACCAGATGCTCGAGAACCTGGCGGCCCACTTCCGCTTCGACGTGGACACGCCCTTCGAGAAGCTCGCGCCGGCGGTGCAGGAGCTGGTGCTGCACGGCTCGGGGCGCGAGAAGGTGCGCTTCACCTATCCGGGCGAGCGTGGCCAGCGCCACGTGCGCGAACACGTCTTCGAGGGAATCATCCCCAACCTCGAGCGGCGCTGGCGCGAGACCGACTCGGTGGTGGTGCGCGAGGAACTGGGCACCTACCGCACCACCGCGCCCTGCCCCGAGTGCGAGGGCACCCGGCTGCGCCGCGAGGCGCGCCACGTGTTCGTGGGCGGGCGGTCGATCCACGACATCGGCGCCATGCCGCTGCGCGCGGCGGCGACCTTCTTCGAGGGCCTGTCGGTGCAGGGCGCGCGCTTCGCCGTGGCCGAGCGCATCGTGCGCGAGATCTCCGCGCGCCTGGGCTTCCTGGTGGACGTGGGGCTGGAGTACCTCTCGCTGGACCGCTCAGCCGACACGCTCTCGGGCGGCGAGTCGCAGCGCATCCGGCTGGCGAGCCAGATCGGATCGGGGCTCACCGGCGTGATGTACGTGCTCGACGAGCCCTCCATCGGCCTGCACCAGCGCGACAACGACCGCCTGCTCGCCACGCTCAAGCGGCTGCGCGACCTGGGCAACTCGGTGATCGTGGTGGAGCACGACCAGGACGCCATCGAGGCGGCCGACCACGTGCTCGACATGGGGCCGGGCGCGGGCGAGCATGGCGGCCGCGTGGTGGCCCAGGGCACGCCGCGCGAGGTGGCCGAGGACCCGGCCTCGCTCACAGGCCAGTACCTCTCCGGCCGGCGCGCCATCGCCGTGCCGCGGCTTCGCCATCCGCCCCAGAAGGAGCGCTGGCTGCACCTGCGCGGCGCGCGCGGCAACAACCTGCGGCGCGTGGACCTCGACCTCCCCGTGGGCCTGTTCACCTGCGTCACGGGCGTGTCCGGCTCGGGCAAGTCCACCCTCGTGAACGACACGCTCGCCCGCGCCGTGGCGCGCTCGCTGCACGGTGGCTCCGAGGAGGCCGCGCCCTTCGAGGAACTCGACGGCGCCGACCACTTCGACAAGCTCGTGAGCGTGGACCAGAGCCCCATCGGCCGCACGCCGCGCTCCAATCCCGCCACCTACACCGGCCTGTTCACGCCCATCCGCGAGCTGTTCGCCGGCGTGCCGCTGGCGCGCGAGCGCGGCTACGGGCCGGGGCGCTTCTCCTTCAACGTCAAGGGCGGGCGCTGCGAGGCCTGCCAGGGCGACGGCGTGGTGAAGGTGGAGATGCACTTCCTGCCCGACGTGTACGTGCCCTGCGACGTCTGCCACGGCCGGCGCTACAACCGCGAGACCCTGGAGGTGCTCTACAAGGGCCGCAACGTGCACGAGGTGCTCGGCCTCACGGTGGAGCAGGCGCGCGGTTTCTTCGAGGCCGTGCCGGCCATCGCCCGCAAGCTCGACACCCTCATGGAGGTGGGGCTGGGCTACGTCACGCTGGGGCAGAGCGCCACCACGCTCTCCGGCGGCGAGGCGCAGCGCGTGAAGCTCTCGCTGGAGCTGTCGCGCCGCGACACCGGGCGCACGCTCTACATCCTCGACGAGCCCACCACGGGCCTGCACTTCCGCGACATCGAGCTGCTGCTGGGCGTGCTGCACCGCCTGCGCGACCACGGCAACACGGTGGTGGTGATCGAGCACAACCTCGACGTGATCAAGACCGCCGACTGGGTGGTGGACCTGGGGCCCGAGGGCGGCGACGGCGGCGGTCGGGTGGTGGCGGCGGGCACGCCCGAGACCGTGGCCGGCGAGCCGGCGAGCCATACCGGCGCCCACCTGCGACGGGTGCTCGGCCACGAGACCCGGGTCAGGGCGGCCTGAGGCCCCGCGGCAGGAGACGGCCACGGCGGGGCGCCCGCACGCCGCCCCTAAAAAAACCCCCCGAAGTGCCGTTAATGCCGGCATGGCGACGGATTCGGAAAAAAACGACGAAACAAGGGGTTGCGAGGACAACGCAAGTCCGGTCGATGATCCGGGCGCGGCCACGGCCGCCGACGCTGCCCCGGCCACGCCCGTTCGCGGCGCCTGGCGGCATCGCCTCGGGCTGAGGATCAATCTCCTCGCCACCGCCCTCATCGTCCTGACCGCCGTCTCCATCGGCACCATCATCGCCGTGCGGCAGGTGAGCGATGGCTACGACCGCCTGCGCGAGGAGGGCCGCCGTACCGTGGCACTGCTCGCCCACGTGGCGGCTCCCGCCCTGGCCACCCGCGACCCGTCCGCCTACGAGGCCATCGTGCTGTCCGCCGGCGCCGCCACCGACGCCGCGTACGTGGAACTGCTCGACGCCACCGGACGCCGCATCGGAGCCCACTCCTCCCAGCCGCACATTCCTCCACCTAACCTGCCCGACCTCGCCAGCGTGGAGGCGGGCGCGGTGTTCCTGCCGCTGGGCGGGCTGGACCGACGCGGCGGCGTTGGCTACTTCGATTTCCTCGCGCCCGTGCGCAGCATCGACAGCCATGCCGTGGCGGGCTACCTGCGCCTGGGCGTGACCGACCGGGCCCTGTCCGCCAGCCTGCGCGACACCCTCGAGTGGCTGTTCCTGGTGGCCGGCGCGGCGGCGCTGCTGGGTATCGTCACCACCCTCCTGCTCACGCGCCGCATCATCCGGCCCCTGGAATCGCTCACCGAGGCCGCGCGTGCGGTGGCCGAGGACCGCCTGGACGTGGCTCTGCCCTCGCACGGGCACGACGAGATCGCCGCCATGGCGGAGGCCTTCCGCCTCATGCTCGGGCGCATCCGCAGCTACCGCGAGGAGGTGGAGCGCGGCCGCAGCTCCCTCGAGGCCACGGTGGAGGCGCGCACCCGCGAGCTCAACGAGCGCGCACGGGACCTGGCGCGCATCAAGGAGCGCCTCGGTCTCGCCCTGGACGGCTCGAGCCTTGCGCTCTGGGACTGGGACCTGTCCAGCGGGCGCATCTTCCTGTCGGATCGCTGGAACACCATCCTGGGCGGCCCGCCCCTGGAGACCACCACCTCGCTCGCCCGCCTCGGCGAGATGGTCCATCCCGACGACCGCGAGCGCGTCGGCGAGGCCGTGCGCGCCATGGTGCGCGGCGAGACGCTGCGCTACAGCGTGGAGCACCGGGTGAGCACCCTCAGGGGCGAGTGGCGCTGGATCCACAGCCGGGGGCGCGTGGTGGAACGCAGCCCCGACGGCCTTGCGCTTCGCGCGATCGGCACCAACTCCGACATCACCGATCGCAAGGCCGTGGAGGACGAGCTCACCCGCGCCAAGGAGGCTGCCGAGGCCGCCAGCCGCGCCAAGAGCCAGTTCCTGGCCAACATGAGCCACGAGATCCGCACGCCGCTGAACGGCGTGCTGGGCATGACCGAGCTGCTGATCGACTCGCCGCTCAGCGCCGAACAGCGCGAGCTCGCCGAGACCGTGCAGCGCTCCGGCGAGCACCTGCTGCAGCTCATCAACGACATCCTGGACTTCTCGAAGATCGAGGCCGGCAAGCTGCACCTCGAGCACATCGCCTTCGACCTGCGCGGGGCGCTCGACGACGTGATCGACCTGTTCGCGGAGGCCGCGCGACGCAAGGGCATCGCGCTGGAGTGCCGGGTGGAGGAGTCGCTGCCTTCGCACGTGGCGGGCGACCCGGTGCGCCTGAAGCAGATCGTCTCGAACCTCGTGAGCAACGGCATCAAGTTCACCCACCAGGGGCACGTGCACGTGGCGCTCGGCGCGCACCCCCAGGCGACCGACGGCGGCCGGCTGCGCCTGCGGCTGCGGGTCTCGGACACGGGGGTGGGCATCCCCTCGGAGGTCCAGGCACACGTCTTCAGCGCCTTCGCCCAGGCCGACGA
Organism: uncultured Rhodocyclaceae bacterium; assembly: GCA_964641005.1. Taxonomy (GTDB): domain Bacteria; phylum Pseudomonadota; class Gammaproteobacteria; order Burkholderiales. The sequence goes on along the minus strand of CAZXJW010000106.1, from coordinate 3,363 downwards.
CAGCACCACGCGCAAGTACGGCGGCACCGGCCTGGGGCTGTCCATCGTGCGCCAGCTCGCGCGCATGATGGGCGGAGAGGTGCGACTGGACAGCGCCCCCGGCGCGGGCACCACCTTCGAGGTGGATCTCGTGTTCGATGCGGCGCTGGCGCCGCTGCAGCTGGGCGATGCACCCGCGAAGGAGCTGCGAGTGCTGGTGGCCACCGCGTCCCGCGAGGAGGCGGCCATGCTTGCCCGCCAGCTGCAGCCGATGGTGGGCGCGGTGGAGCGCGCCGATTCCGCGGCCGCTGCACTGGCGCGGCTGCGCGCCGCGCCCGGGTGTGCCCTGCTGCTGCTGGATGCCGACCTTCCGGATGCGGGCGGACCTCACTTCGCGCGCCGCGCCAAGCAATGCGCGGTCGCACCGCTGCGGGTGGCGGTGGTAGGCGAGGGCAGCGCCGCGCCCGATCGCAGGATGATGGCCGAACTCAGCGTCGACGCGTGGCTGTACCGGCCGCTGCGCCGCACCGCACTGCGCAGCACGCTCGACGACCTGTTCCCCGGCGCGGTCCAGGACTTCGGCACCGCCACCGACGTGCGCGGTTTCACCGGCACCACGGTGCTCCTGGTGGAGGACAACGCCGTCAACCAGATGGTGGCCGCCAGCCTGCTGCAGGCGGCCGGCTGCCGCGTGGAGGTGGCCGGCCACGGCGGCGAGGCGCTCGAACGCCTCGAGCGCAACCGCTACGACCTCGTTCTCATGGACTGCCAGATGCCGGAACTGGACGGCTACCAGGCCACGGCGCGCTGGCGCAGCCGCGAGCAGGGGCGCGGACTGCCGCGGGTGCCCATCATCGCGCTGACCGCCAACGCGCTGGAGGGCGACCGCGAGCGCTGCCTCGCCGCCGGCATGGACGACTACCTCTCGAAGCCCTTCCGCCGCGAGCAGCTCATGGGGGTGCTGCAGCGCTTCCTGTCCGCGCCTCCGGTCGCGGCCCCGCCTGTGCCCGCCGCCACGCCGCCCGGTGACCCCGCGGACCTGCCGGTCTTCGATGCCGCCGCGCTGGCGAGCCTTGAGCAGCTGGACCGCGGTGGCGCCGGCGGACTGGTGCGCAAGGTCGTGGATGCGTGGATCGCCTCCGCCGCGGACCAGTGCGCCGCGGCGGTCGCGGCGCTCGATGCGGGCGACCGGCGCACGTTGCATCGCGCCGTGCACACCCTCAAGTCGGCCAGCGCCAACGTGGGCGCGCGTCGCGTCTCGGCGCTGTCGCGGGAACTGGAATCCATGGCCAATGAGGCGGCACCCGAGGTGCTGGGTCCGCTGCTGCACCGGCTCGACGAAGAACGACAGCGGGCAGCCGAGGCGCTGCACCGCGAGGTGCTGGAGAAACGCGATGAGACCGTCTGACCTTCCGCCACAACCGCTCGCGCTGGTGGTGGACGACGATCCGGTGCTGCGCATGGTGGCGGCCCAGTCGCTCACCCAGGCAGGCCTGCGGGTGGAGGAGGCCGGCTCCGGCGAGCAGGCTCTCGAGGCGCTGGAGCGCGAGCGCCCGGACATCGTGCTGCTGGACGTGGTGATGCCCGGCATCGACGGCTACGAGGCGTGTCGCCGGCTGCGGGACACCGCCGCCGGACGCCACGTGCCCGTGCTCATGCTCACCGGCCTGGACGACCTGGAATCCATCAACCGCGCCTACGAGGCCGGCGCCACGGACTTCATCAGCAAGCCCATCAACTGGGGCGTGCTCGGCCATCGCGTGCGCTACATGCTGCGCGCTTCCGAGGCCTTCACGGCGCTGGTGGAGAGCCAGGCGCTGCTGTCCAACGCCCAGCGCATCGCGCGCCTGGGATCCTGGAGCTGGGACTTCCGCACCGGGCTGGGCACGTGGTCGGACGAGACCTACGCGGTGCTGGGCTTCGCGCCCGGCGAGGTGGCGGCGGAGGTGGATGCCCTGATCGGCCGCGTCCACCCCGACGAGCGCGAAGCAGTGCGGGGGCTCATGCGCTCGCTGCGAGCCGGCCAGCGCGTGCCCGAGGCGGTGCACCGTCTGGTGCTCTCCGGCGGCGAGGCCCGCCACGTGCGCCTGCACAGCGACCTGCGGCTCGACGAGCACGGCGAGGTGGTGGGCGCCTTCGGCACGGTGCAGGACATCACGGAGAGCAAGCGCGCCGAGGAACGCATCCGTCACCTGGCCTACTACGACGGCCTGACCCAGCTGCCCAACCGGCACCTCTTCCTGGAGAACGTGACGCAGGCTCTGAACCAGGCCCGCCGCCACGACCGCGTGGTGGGCGTGCTGTCCATGGACCTTGACCAGTTCAAGCGCATCAACGACACGCTCGGCCATTCCACCGGAGACCGGCTGCTCAAGGAGGTGGCGGCACGCCTGCGCGAGGGACTGCGTGCCCACGACACCGTGGCCCACGGCGAGGGCGAGCTGGGCATCGCGCGCCTGGGTGGCGATGAGTTCTGCATCCTGCTCGCCGAGATCGGCCAGTTCCACGATGCAGCCAAGGTGGCGCGGCGCATCGTGGACTCCTTCGCCGAAGCCGTGGTGATCGACGGCAACGAGCTGTTCATCACCACCTCCATCGGCATCGCGCTGTTCCCCATCGACGGGGAGGACGCAGAGACGCTCCTGAAGAACGCCGACGCGGCCATGTATCACGCCAAGTCGCAGGGTCGCAACAACTACCAGTTCTACGGACGTGCGATGAACGCCCGTGCGCTCGAGAAGCTCGCCATGGAATCGCAGCTGCGCAAGGCGATCGAGCGCTCCGAGTTCGAGCTGCACTTCCAGCCCAAGCTGGACCTGCGCAATGGCCGCATCGCCGGGGCCGAGGCGCTGATCCGCTGGCGGCATCCGGAACTGGGGATGGTGCCGCCCGGCGACTTCATCCCGCTGGCCGAGGAGTCGGGGCTGATCGTGCCCATTGGCGAGTGGGTGCTGGAGGCCACATGCCGCCAGAGCCTCGAATGGCAGCGGGCCGGCCTTCCCGCGGTTCCCATCGCGGTGAACATCTCGAGCCCGCACTTCCGCCACAGCGGTCTGCTGCCCACCGTCGCCCGCGTGCTCCAGGAATCGGGGCTGCCGCCGCGGCTGCTGGAGGTGGAGGTGACCGAGAGCATGCTCATGGACGACCTCGAGAGCACGCTGGGCACCCTGCATCGACTCAAGGACATGGGCCTGCGCCTGTCCATCGACGACTTCGGGACGGGCTACTCCTCGCTCGCATACCTCAAGCGTTTCCCGCTGGACGCCTTGAAGGTGGACCGTTCCTTCGTGAAGGACACCCCTGGGGCCGCGGACGACGCGGCCATCACCTCCGCCATCATCGCCATGGCCCACAGCCTCAAGCTCGAGGTGGTGGCCGAGGGCG
>CAZXJW010000105.1:8394-9893 GCA_964641005.1 uncultured Rhodocyclaceae bacterium | reverse complement strand
GCCTTCGTCGAGTTCGTGCAGCGCCTGCCCTTCTACGGCATGGCCGTCCTGTGCATCGACGACGCCAACGTGCGCAGCATCATTCCCTTCCTCACGAAGCCCGTGACCACCTACGGCCTCGCGGAGGACGCGCAGATCCGTGCCACCGGCATCGTGCACGACGGCGGCCGGATGCGCTTCACCGTGCAGCGCGCCGCAAACGGCACGCCCGCCCGCAGCCTCGAGGTGACCCTCAACCTGCCCGGCGTGCACAACGTGCAGAACGCGCTCGCCGCCGTCGCCGTCGGCATGGAGGTGGGCGCCTCGGACGACGCCATCCTCGCCGCGCTGGCGGGTTTCCGCGGCGTGGGCCGGCGCTTCCAGCGCTACGGGGAGATCGCCTGCGCGGGCGGCGCCTTCACCCTCGTGGACGACTACGGCCACCATCCCGCGGAGATGGCCGCGACGCTCGCGGCGGTGCGCGGCGCCTTTCCGGGCCGGCGCCTCGTGCTCGCCTTCCAGCCGCACCGCTACACGCGCACGCGCGACGTGTTCGAGGACTTCGTGAAGGTGCTCTCCACGGTCGACGCGCTGCTGCTCACGGAGGTGTACGCGGCGGGCGAGGCGCCCATCGTGGCCGCCGACGGGCGTTCGCTCGCGCGGGCGATCCGCGTCAAGGCGCAGGTGGAGCCGGTGTTCGTGGAGGACTGGAAGGAACTTCCCGCGGCCATCGTCGCCGCGGCGCGCCCGGGCGACGTGGTGGTGACCATGGGCGCGGGCTCCATCGGGCAGGTGCCGGCGCTGGTGCAGGAAGCCGCCGGCCGCGAAGCGGAGGCGGTCCATGGACATGGCTGAGATCGAACGCATCGCGGCGCACGGCCTGCGCGGCGAATTCCGCCACGCCGAGCCCATGAGCCGCCACACCAGCTGGCGCGCCGGCGGCCGGGCTGACCGCGCCTACTTCCCGGCCGACCTGGAGGACCTGCGGGTGTTCCTGGCCACCATCCCGCGCGACGAGCCCATCGAGATGGTGGGCCTTGGCAGCAACCTGCTGGTGCGCGACGGCGGCATCCGCGGCACCGTGGTGTTCACCCACGGTGCGCTCAAGCGCATCGAGCTGCAGGACGGCGGCCACCTGTATGCCGAGGCGGGCGTGGCGAGCCCCAAGGTCTCGCGCTTCGCGGCCACCCACGGCCTGGAGGGCGCCGAGTTCCTCGCCGGGATTCCCGGAACGGTGGGTGGCGCGCTGGCCATGAACGCCGGCTGCTACGGTGCCGAGACCTGGGACCGCGTCGAGCGCGTGCTGGTGGCCGACCGCGCCGGGCGCCTGGTGGAGCGCGGCCCGGGGGACTACCTGCTTGGCTATCGCCACTGCGAGCGCGTGCCCGCGCTCGCCGGGGGCGAGGAATGGTTCGCGGCGGCTTGGTTCCGCTTCACGCCCGGCGACGGCGAGGCGGCGCGTGCGCGCGTCAAGGACTTCCTGTCGCGGCGCATCGCCTCCCAGCCGCTCGGCCAGCCCA
>CAZXJW010000105.1:0-8384 GCA_964641005.1 uncultured Rhodocyclaceae bacterium | reverse complement strand
GCCCAACGCCGGCTCCGTGTTCCGCAACCCGCCCGGCGATCACGCGGCGCGCCTGATCGAGAACTGCGGGCTGAAGGGCCGCCGCATCGGCGGCGCCGAGGTGTCGCGCAAGCACGCCAACTTCATCGTCAACGACGGCGGCGCGAGCGCCCGCGACATCGAGCAGCTCATCCAGGCGGTGCGCGAGACCGTGCTGTCGCGCTGCAGCGTCCTGCTCGAGCCGGAGGTGCGCGTGGTGGGAGAGCCGGCTTGAGCGATCCGGGGAGCTTCGGCAAGGTGGCCGTCCTGATGGGCGGGTCGAGCGGCGAGCGCGAGGTGTCGCTCATGTCCGGCGGGGCCGTGCTGGCCGCGCTCCAGGGTGCCGGCGTGGACGCCCACGGCTTCGATCCCTCGCAGCGCGAGCTCTTCGAGCTGAAGCGCGAGGGTTTCGCGCGGGTGTTCATCGCGCTGCACGGCCGCGGCGGCGAGGATGGAACGGTGCAGGGTGCGCTCGAGGTGATGGGCATCCCCTACACCGGCAGCGGCGTGATGGCGTCGGCGCTGGCGATGGACAAGGTGCGCACCAAGATGGTCTGGGTGGCCTGCGGCCTGCCCACGCCGCGATGGGAGGTGCTCGAGGCACACTCCGACTGGGAGGCCGTTGCCCTGCGCCTGGGCCTGCCGCTGATCGTGAAGCCCGCGCGCGAGGGTTCCACGCTCGGGCTCACCCGCGTGCAGCACGTCGACCAGCTGCCCGGGGCCTATGCCCTGGCGGCCGGCCACGACCCGCTGGTCCTGGCCGAGGAGTTCGTGGCGGGCGATGAGCTGACCGCGGGCTTCGTGGGGACCGACGCACTGCCGCTGATCCGCATCGAGGCGCCGCAGGGCAATTACGACTACCACAACAAGTACTTCAGCGACGAGACGCGCTACCACTGCCCATGCGGGCTGCCCGAGGCGGAGGAGCGGCGCATCCAGTCGCTGGTGATGCGCGCCGCCGCGGCGCTGGCCTGCGAGGGCTGGGGACGCGCCGACCTGATCCGCCGCGCGGACGGCTCGGTGTCGCTGCTGGAGCTCAACACCTCGCCGGGGATGACGGGCCACAGCCTCGTGCCCATGGCCGCGAAGGTGGCGGGCATGGACTTCACGCAGCTGGTGCTGCGAATCCTGGGGCTCGCCCATGTGGGATAGGCCCGAGCTGCTCACCGCCACCGCCAACTTCCTCTACGGCATCGCCGCCGTGGCGGCGATGGTGATGGCGATCCTCGTGGCGGTGCACCTGCCGGTGTTCCCCGTGCGCGAGGTGCGCGTGGTGGGCGCGGTGGAGCAGGTCACGCGCGCCCAGCTCGAGGCGGTGGTCCGCGGCGAGCTGCGGGGCAACTTCTTCACCCTCGACCTCGAGGCCGCGCGCGCCTCCTTCGAGCGCCTGCCCTGGGTGCGGCGCGTGAACGTGCGGCGCCACTGGCCCGACCGGCTCGAGGTGGCGCTCGAGGAGCACGAAGCGCTGGCACGCTGGGGCGAGGAGGGCCTGGTCAACACCCACGGGGAGCGCTTCGAGGCGGCCAGCGACCGGGTGCTTCCGGTGTTCACCGGACCGGTGGAGGCCTCGGCGGAGATGGCACAGCGCTTCGGCGCGTTCGTGAGCACCGTCGAACCGCTGGGCCGGCGGGTGATGGTGGTGACGCTCTCGCCGCGGCGCGCGTGGACGCTGCGCCTGGACGACGGCATGACGCTCGAGCTGGGCCGCGAGCAGATGGAGGCGCGGCTGGCGAGATTCGCCGCTGCCTACGGCTCGAGCATCGGGCAGATGCGCAACGTGCCGGCGGTGGTGGACCTCAGGTATCCGAACGGCTTCGCGGTGCGAGTCCGCGGGCTTCGATGGGAAGGCAGCACCAGGGCATGAACCAGGAGAAATGGCGCGATGGACCTCGCTGAACAGAAGCGCATGACGCTCACGCCCCGCGGCAAGGAGGCGAAGAACCTGATCGTGGGGCTGGACATCGGCACCTCGAAGATCTCGGCCATCGTGGCGGAAGCCAGGCCCGAGGGCATCTTCGAGGTGATCGGCATGGGCAGCCATCCCTCCCGCGGCCTGAAGAAGGGCGTGGTGGTGAACATCGAGTCCACGGTCCACGCGATCCAGCGTGCGCTCGAGGAGGCCGAGCTCATGGCCGACTGCAAGATCCGCGAGGTCTACACGGGCATCGCGGGCAGCCACATCAAGAGCTTCAACTCCCACGGCATGGTGGCCATCAAGGACCGCGAGGTGGGGCCGATGGACGTGGAGCGCGTGGTGGACACGGCGCGCGCCGTGAACATCCCCACGGACCAGCAGATCCTGCACGTGCTCAACCAGGAGTTCGTGATCGACGGCCAGGAGGACGTGCGCGAGCCGGTGGGCATGAGCGGAGTGCGCCTCGAGGTGAAGGTGCACATCGTGACGGGAGCGGTGTCGGCGGCCCAGAACATCCTCAAGTGCGTGCGCCGCTGCGGCCTGGAGGTGCGCGACCTGATCCTGCAGCCGCTCGCCTCCGCCATGGCGACGCTCTCCGAGGACGAGAAGGACCTCGGCGTGGTGCTGGTGGACATCGGCGGCGGCACCACCGACATCGCGGTGTTCACGGGCGGCGCGATCCGCCACACCGCCGTGATCCCCATCGCGGGCGACCAGATTACCAACGACATCGCCATGGCGCTGCGCACCCCCACGAAGGAGGCGGAGGAACTCAAGCGCCAGCACGGCTGCGCGCTGCGCCAGCTCGCCGACCCGCAGCAGACCATCGAGGTGCCCGGCGTCGGCGACCGCGCCGCGCGGCAGATGTCGCGCCAGACGCTCGCCGAGGTGATCGAGCCGCGGGTGGAGGAGCTCTATGCGCTGGTCCAGGCGGAGCTTCGCCGCAGCGGCTTCGAGGACCTGCTGTCCTCGGGCGTGGTGATCACCGGCGGCAGCGCCGCGATGCAGGGCATGGTGGAGCTGGGCGAGGAGGTATTCCACATGCCGGTGAGGCTCGGGCTGCCTTCCTACGTGGGCCCGCTCGCCGAGCACGTCCGCAGCCCGCGCTTTTCCACCGGGATCGGCCTGCTGATGGCCGCCCACGAGCAGCACCGCCGGCGCGAGCTCTCCAAGCTCTCGACGGGGAGGGTGCAGCACATCGCGTTGCGGATGAAGGAGTGGTTCCAGGCCAATTTCTAGGCGCTGCGGGCGCGGCGTCACGCAGTTCGTTCTTCAGGGCAGTCACAGGAGAGGAGACAAAGGGATGTTCGAGATCGTGGATACGCAGGGACAGGAAGCCGTCATCAAGGTGGTCGGAGTGGGCGGCTGCGGCGGCAACGCCGTGGACCACATGATCGACCAGGGGGTGCAGGGCGTGGAGTTCATCTGCATGAACACCGATGCCCAGGCACTGAAGCGCAACCGCTCGGGCCGGCTGCTGCAGCTCGGCACCGGCGTCACCAAGGGCCTGGGCGCGGGAGCCAATCCCGAGGTGGGCCGCTCCGCCGCGCACGAGGACCGCGAGCGAATCGTCGAGCTCATCCAGGGAGCCGACATGCTGTTCCTCACGGCGGGCATGGGCGGCGGCACGGGCACCGGCGCAGCGCCGGTGGTGGCGGAGGTGGCCCGCGAACTGGGCATCCTCACCGTCGCCGTGGTGACCAAGCCCTTCGCCTTCGAGGGCAAACGCCTCAAGGTGGCGGCCACCGGGCTGGAGGAACTCGCCCGGCACGTGGACTCGCTGATCGTCATCCCCAACGACAAGCTCATGGCCGTGCTGGGCGAGGACGTGGCCATGCTCGACGCCTTCAAGGCCGCCAACGGCGTGCTGCACGGCGCCGTCGCTGGCATCGCCGAGGTCATCAAGTGCCCGGGCCTGGTGAACGTGGACTTCGCCGACGTGCGCACCGTCATGTCCGAGATGGGCATGGCCATGATGGGCTCCTCGGTTGCCTCCGGCCCCCACCGGGCCACCGAGGCCGCCGAGCAGGCCGTTGCGAGCCCGCTGCTCGAGGACGTCAACCTGGCGGGCGCCCGCGGCGTGCTGGTGAACATCACGGCCTCGCCCAACCTGCGCATGAAGGAAGTGCACGAGGTGATGAACACCATCCGCGCCTTCACCGCGGAGGACGCCACGGTGATCGTGGGCACGGTGATCGACGAGGCCATGGGCGATGACCTGCGCGTGACCATGGTGGCCACCGGGCTGGGCAACCCGCTGTCGCGCCAGCAGCCCCGGCCGCTGCAGGTGGTCAAGACCGGCACCGATCCCATGCCGATCGCGGTGACCGCCCAGCCGCAGGTGCCCACCCTGGAGCCCGACTACGGCTCTCTGGACACTCCGGCGGTGATCCGCCGCCGCAACCGCGACACGGTGGAGGCCATGAAGCAGTCGGGCATCGAGATGCTCGACATCCCGGCCTTCCTGCGCAAGCAGGCGGATTGAGTCCGGGCCGCCGTGCCCGATGCCGCCTGCCGGCGGGGGCGGACCCTCTCCCCGTCCCCGCCCGGCGGGCCCGCGCCGACGGCCCGGCGCAGGGGCGCCTGCGCCTGCGCTCCGGTGTGCCGCCCGGCCACCGGGTGCGCATCCGCGAAGCGACGCGTTGCGTCGCCACTGTCGCCGCCCTGCGACGCCACCAGTGGCACCGTCCGTGCTTCTGGCCCGGGTGTTTCGCCCGTGATAAGTTACCTGCCCGCACCGCGTCACGAGCGCGGCCGGAGACCATGATCAAGCAACGCACCCTGAAGAACATCGTCCGCGCGACCGGCGTGGGCCTGCACACCGGCGAGAAGGTGGAACTCACCCTGCGCCCGGCGGCACCGGATACCGGCATCGTTTTCCGGCGCGTGGACCTGCCCGTGCCGGTGGACATCCCCGCCTCGCCCTATGCCGTGAAGGACACCCGCCTGTCCTCGTGCATCGAGAACGAGGGCGTGCGCGTCTCCACGGTGGAGCACCTGATGTCGGCGCTGGCGGGCCTGGGCATCGACAACGTGTTCGCCGACGTGACCGCGGGCGAGATCCCCATCATGGACGGCAGCGCCGGCCCGTTCGTCTTCCTGCTGCAGTCGGCCGGCATCGAGCAGCAGAACGCGGCCAAGAAGTTCATCCGGGTGCGGGAGCCCGTGGAGGTGCGCCACGGCGACAAGTGGGCCCGGCTCGAGCCCTACGACGGCTTCCGCCTCGACTTCGCCATCGACTTCCACCATCCCGCCTTCGCCGACTCCGGCAACCGGGTGGTGGTGGACTTCGGCACGGCTTCGTACACCAAGGAAGTGGCGCGCGCCCGCACCTTCGGCTTCATGCACGAGGTGGAGATGATGCGTGCCCAGGGCCTCGCCCTCGGCGGCAGCCTCGACAACGCCATCGTCATGGACGAGTACCGGGTTCTCAACAGCGAGGGGCTGCGCTACGACGACGAGTTCGTGAAGCACAAGGTGCTCGACGCCGTGGGCGACCTCTACCTGCTCGGCCACCCGCTGGTGGGTGCCTACAGCGCCTTCAAGTCGGGGCATGCCCTCAACAACGCGCTGCTGCGCCGGCTGCTCGAGACCGAGGGGGCGGCCGAGACCGTCACCTTCGCCGAGGACGAGTCCGCGCCTGCCTTCACGCGGCTGCAGCTGCAGACCGCCTGATCGTCGCCGCCGCGCGCGGCCCCGCCCCGATGCTGGTCCTGCGCATCGTCGGATTCCTGGTCCTGCTGGTGATGGCCGGCTCGGTGGTGACGGCACTGGTCACCGGCGACCGCCGCTGGCTGCGCTTCGCCGGACAGGTGCTGCGCTGGGGAATGGTGCTTGCGGCGGTGTTCCTCGCCTTCTACCTGTTCGAGCGGCTGGTGATGGTGGTCTAGCGGCCGCCGCCTTGCCGGCGGTGCCGGCTCGCCATCCTCTCCAGGGCCTCCCTCAGGCCAGGATCGGCCACCTGGCCGGCCAGCGCCTCGATCGCCGGCAGTGCATCGCCTGGCACCCTCGCACGTTTCGGGGGCGCGGGCGGCGGCCCCGGAACGTTACCTTGCACTGCGACATGGATTTGATTAACCTGCTGATCCCGCTCGTGAATCCGGGCGGCCAGCGTGGGCGCCATCTGCCTCAACTTGGCGGCAACCGCGCCGTTCATGGCGGTAACGTGCAGGATCCCGTCGCGCAGCGACGCCACCTGGCTGGCCGCGGCAAGGGGGGCAGGAACGACTCCTGCGTAAATGCGCTGCAGGTTCATCAGATGTGCCGCCTGGCGGGCCAGCGAACCGGATTCCGGCCCCTGGCGCAACCAGTCGGACACGGGCTTGCCGGTCACGGCGGGCCTCCAGTGAGGGATGCGCAATGGACATCATCATCGTTTCGAGTCGGCTGTCCAAGGCCCGGAGCTACACGGTAACCCGGACGCAGCTCGCCTTCTTCGGGCTGCTCGGGGCCGCCGCAGTGGTATCGCTCGCCGTGGTGCTCAACGTGCTCTCGCTGCGCTACGCGGTGAGCACCAACAGCCCGATGCTTCAGGCCTATCTCGAGGCTGCCCAGGCGCAGCAGAACCGCAAGACCCAGTCCTACCTGCGCGACAGCCTGAATGCCATGGCCTCCAAGCTCGGCGAGATGCAGGCGCAGCTCATGCAGCTCAACACGCTGGGTGAGCGGGTCTCGAAGCTCGCCGGCGTCAAGCCGCAGGAACTCCAGTCCGATCCCGCGGCTGGCAGGGGCGGAGCCCTGGTGACCATCGCGCCCGAGGAGATGTCCCTCGACGACCTCCGCTCGCGCATCGACCAGTTCTCCAGGCAGATGGACGCCGGCTCGGACATGTTCGGTGTCCTCGAGTCGGTGCTCACCGAGGCCCACGCCCGCAAGCAGCTCCTTCCCACGGCCCTGCCCGTGCGCGTGGCGTCGTTCAGTTCCAACTTCGGCTGGCGCCTCGACCCCTTCACCGGGGCCAATGCCTTCCACGAAGGCGTGGATTTCGTGGCCGAGCCCGGAACACCCATCCTGGCGGCGGCCGGAGGCGTGGTCGTCACGTCGGAGGAACACCCTCAGTATGGTAATATGGTCGAGATCGATCACGGCAATGGCCTGATCACGCGGTATGGGCATGCATCGCGGCGATCCGTGAAGGTCGGTGACGTGGTCCTCCGCGGCGCCAAGATCGGCGAGGTCGGTTCCACCGGCCGCTCAACCGGTCCGCACCTGCACTTCGAGGTGCGTATCAACGGCGCGGCGCAAAACCCGGCGAGGTTCTTCCAGCCACCAGGTTGATAGAACGCGTTCCGGCACCGATCTTCGAGGGGTGGATGCGATCAGTCGCATGCCACCCCTCGGTGTTTCCGGAGCCGCGATTTCCGGAGCCATGACCCCCGCGCCGTCCCTCCTTCCCGGACCCTCATGATCTCCTCCGTCCTCAAGAAGGTCTTCGGCAGCCGCAACGACCGGCTGCTGAAGCGCTACAACCAGACCGTCCGCGCCATCAACGCGCTCGAGCCCGAACTGCAGAAGCTCGACGACGATGCGCTGCGCGCCCGCACCGCCGCCTTCAAGGCCCGGCTGGCCGGAGGCGAGAGCCTCGATGCCCTGCTCCCCGAGGCCTTCGCCACGGTGCGCGAGGCGAGCCGCCGCGTGCTGGGCATGCGCCACTTCGACGTGCAGCTGCTCGGCGGCCTCGCCCTGCACCACGGCAAGATCGCCGAGATGCGCACCGGCGAGGGCAAGACGCTGATGGCCACGCTACCGGCCTACCTGAACGCCCTCGCCGGGGAGGGCGTGCACGTGGTGACCGTGAACGACTACCTGGCCAGCCGCGACGCGGCGTGGATGGGGCGGGTCTACCAGTTCCTCGGCCTCACCGTGGGGGTGAACCTCACCCAGATGGAGCACGGCCTGAAGCAGCAGGCCTACGCCGCGGACATCACCTACGGCACCAACAACGAGTTCGGCTTCGACTACCTGCGCGACAACATGGTCTACCAGACCGCCGAGCGCGTGCAGCGGCGCCTCGCCTTCGCCATCGTGGACGAGGTGGACTCCATCCTCATCGACGAGGCGCGCACGCCGCTGATCATCTCCGGGCAGGCCGAGGAGCACACCGACCTCTACGTGAAGGTCAACGCGCTCGTGCCCATGCTCGAGCGGCAGAAGGAGGAGAACGGCCCCGGCGACTTCAGCGTCGACGAGAAGGCCCACCAGGTGCTCCTCACCGAGGCCGGCCACGAGAAGGCCGAGGACCTCCTCACCCGCGCGGGCCTGCTGCCCGAGGGCGGCAGCCTCTACGACGCGTCCAACATCCTGCTCATGCACCACGTGTACGCGGCGCTCAGGGCTCACGCGCTGTTCCACCGCGACCAGCACTACGTGGTCCAGAACGGCGAGATCGTGATCGTCGACGAGTTCACCGGTCGCCTGATGGCGGGCCGGCGCTGGTCCGACGGCCTGCACC